>CBFGQV010000190.1:0-5953 GCA_965651045.1 uncultured bacterium | reverse complement strand
AAGGGGGCCGGGGCGGCAAGGGCAGGGCGGGCGTTCGATTGATCCCGCCCCTCTGCGGCCGTTAGCTTTTCAGGCTACCTGACCCCCGCCTCATCCGAGACGTCCGTGCGCCTCGATCACATTCGTAATTTCTGCATCGTCGCCCACATCGACCACGGCAAGTCCACCCTTGCCGATCGCCTGCTCGAGCGGACGGCGACGCTGGACCGTCGCCAGATGCGCGAGCAGGTGCTCGACTCGAACGAGCTCGAGCGCGAGCGGGGCATCACGATCAAGCTGCACGCCGTTCGCATGGACTACCGCGCGGCGAACGGCGAGGCGTACGAGTTCAACCTCATCGATACGCCGGGGCACGTCGATTTCACCTACGAGGTCTCACGCTCGCTCGCGGCCTGCGAGGGTGCGATTCTGGTCGTCGACGCGACCCAGGGCATTCAGGCCCAGACGCTCTCGAATCTGTTCCTCGCGCTCGATGCCGACCTCGAGATCATTCCGGTCCTGAACAAGATCGACCTGCCGGGCGCCGAGCCGGAACGCCGTCGCGACGAGGTCGCGGACCTTCTGGGCGTCGACCCCGACACGGTGATCCTCGCGAGCGCGAAAGAGGGCGTGGGGGTCGACGAGATTCTCGAGGCCGTGGTCGAGCGGGTTCCGCCTCCGGTGGGCGACGCCGCGGCGCCGCTCCGGGCGCTGATCTTCGATTCGTACTACGACAAGTATCTGGGTGCCGTACCGTCCGTGCGCGTGGTCGACGGCGAGGTCCGCCCGGGCATGACGATCGGCTTCGGTGCGGTCGATCAGCGCTACGAAGTGACCGAGGTGGGCTACATGCGGCTCGGTCGCGTGAAGCAGCCCCGGCTCGGACCCGGCGAGGTCGGGTACGTCGTGGCCGCCATCAAGGAAGTGGGTGACACGCGCCCGGGCGACACCATCTTCGATTCCGGGAATCCCCCGAGCGAGCTGTTGCCGGGGTATCAGGAAGTGCGCCCGATGGTCTTCGCCGGGCTCTACCCCACGGACTCCGACGACTACGAAGACCTGCGCGACGCGCTCGAGAAGCTCAAGCTGAACGACGCCTCGCTGCACTACGAGCCCGAAACCTCGGCGGCGCTAGGGTTCGGCTTCCGCTGTGGCTTCCTGGGGCTCCTGCACATGGAGATCGTCCAGGAGCGGCTCGGACGCGAGTTCGGCGTCGACCTGATCACGACGGTACCGAACGTGGAGTATCACGTGCGGCTCACCGACGGCTCGGAACTCCGCATCGAGAGTCCCACGGCCATGCCCGAGCGGGGGCGCATCGAGAGCATCTCCGAGCCCGTCGTGAAGGTCCGCATTCTCTGCCCCGCCGAGTACATCGGCAACGTGCAGAAACTCGCCCACGAGCGGCGGGGAGTCTTCAAGCACATGGGCTATCTCGACACCGAGCGCGTCGAGATCGACTACGAGCTGCCGCTCGCCGAGATCGTGCTCGACTTCTACGATCGCCTGAAGAGCGGCACCCGCGGATTCGCGGCGATGGACTACGAGTTCCTCGAGTACCGCCCCGACGACCTGGTGCGGCTCGACATTCTCCTGAACGGAGACCCGGTCGACGCCTTCAGCGTCATCATTCACCGGGACAAGGCCTACGAGCACGGCCGCGACCTCTGCAGCCGCCTGAAGGAGCTCATTCCGCGGCAGCAATTCGAGGTCGCGCTCCAGGCGGCCATCGGGCAGAAGATCATCGCCCGGGAGACCGTGAAGCCGCTCCGCAAGAACGTCACCGCAAAGTGCTACGGCGGCGACATCAGCCGGAAACGGAAGCTGCTCGAGAAGCAGAAGGAAGGGAAGAAGCGCATGAAGCAGGTGGGCTCGGTCGAGATCCCTCAGGAAGCGTTCCTGGCGGTGCTCAGCCTGGGCGATTCCTGACGTCCGGCGGCGGCGAGGCGCCCTTCATGCACGTCGCTCACGTGAACCTCGCCAACGGGTTCCGCGGGGGCGAGCGACAGACGGAGCTGCTCGTCCATGCGCTCCGCGATCGGGGGATCTCCCAGACGGTCGTCTGCAGGCGCGGCGGGGCGCTCGAGGCGCGGTTGCGGGCCGCTGCGGAAGACCTCACGATCTACGGTATCTCGTGGCCGTATGTATCGTCTAGAGCATCATTTGTGCGACTTGACCTGATCCATTCTCACGATGGAAAGGCGAACACCTTCGTGGCGCTTCAGGCCGCGGCTCTGCAGGTGCCCTACGTCATCACCCGCCGCATTCACCCGACGCCCGGCTCGAACCTGCGCACCCGTCGGATCTATGCAGGTGCTGCCGCCGTGGTGGCCATCTCCAACGGGGTTCGCGACACTCTGGCCGCGTGGAGCGGGCGTGACGACGTGCGCGTGATTCCGAGCGCGAGCGCGGGGTTCGTACCGGACCCCGCCGAGGTCGCGCGCATTCGTCGGCGCTTCGAGGGTCGGACGCTCGCCGTCTGCGCGGCGGCCCTCGAAGACGGGCAGAAGGGGCAGAGCACGCTGATCGAGGCGGCTCGCCGGCTCGAGCGCACCCACCCCCGGCTGGTCGTGCTGCTGCTCGGCAAGGGACGAGACGAGGGCGACTTTCGTGACGCGGCCCACCATCTCGACAATGTGGTGTTCGGCGGGTTCGTCGAGAACCTGGGCGACTATCTCGCGGCCGCCGACCTCTTCGTGCTTCCGTCGAACCACGAGGGCCTCGGGTCGGTGTTGCTGGACGCGTGCGATGCCGGACTCCCGATCGTCACGACTCGGATTCCCGGGGTCGTCGACGTGGTGCGCGACGGCGTCGAGGGACTGCTGGTGCCACCGAAGGACCCGGTGGCGCTCGCGGCCGCGCTGGCCCGCGTGCTCGAGGACGACGGCCTGCGGGAGCGCCTCGCGCAGGGCGCTCGGGCCAGGGCGTCCGCGTTCACGCCGGGGGCGATGGCCGAACGGTATCTCACGCTTTACGAAGCGTTGCTCGCCGGGGCGCGATGACCTCCGGGAGCGGGCGGGCGGGCACCCTGATCGTGGCGCCGGGCTGGGTGGGCGACGTGGTCATGTGTCACGCGCTCGTACAGGTCGTGGCGGCCCGCTGGCCCGGCGAGCCCGTCGACGTGCTCGCGCCCGCCTGGGCTCGGCCGTTGCTGGCGCGCATGCCCGAGGTGCGCGGGGTGCTCGACGCCCCGGACGGGCACGGCCGCCTCGACCTACGCGCGCTCTTCGGCGTCGCGCGCGAGGTCCGGCGACGCGCCTTCCGTCGGGCGATCGTGACGCGGCGCTCGTTCAAGTCCGCGCTCGTGCCGTGGCTGGCCGGGATCCCGACGCGCACGGGTACCCTGGGAGAATCGCGGTACGGGCTGATCAACGACCGTCGCGCGGTGGACGGCGCGAGCCACCCCCACGCGGTGGTCCGGTTCGCGGTGCTCGGCATGCCTGCCGGGGCGCGCCCGACGCTGGACGAGGTGCCCTGGCCCCGCCTGCGCGCCGACGAGGAACGGGGGCGCGAACTCGAATCGCGCCTCGGCGTGAGCGGCGGCGGCCCGCTCGTGGCGCTCGCGCCGGGGGCGGCATTCGGCCCCGCCAAGCGGTGGCCCGCCGAGCGGTGGAGCGAACTCGCGAGGCGGCTCGCCGAGGGCGGCCGCCGGGTCGTCGTCGTGGGGGGCGCCTCCGAGCAGGAGGCGGGGCGGGAACTCGCGGGTGCCCACGCGCGCGTAATCGACCTCACGGGCCGCACCTCGCTCGACGAAGTGCTCGATCTGATGGCCCGGACCGACGCCGTCGTGTCCAACGATTCGGGGCTGATGCACCTCGCGGCGGCGGCGGGTACGCGGGTGGTCGCGATCTTCGGTTCGTCGTCGCCCATCAACACCCCGCCTCTCTCGCCGGACGCCACAGTCTTCTGGCGGGCCCTGGCGTGCAGCCCCTGCTTCGAGCGAGAGTGCCCCCTCGGGCCCGGCGATGGGCACCTCGACTGCTTGCGCGGCATCGGGGTCGACGAAGTGCTGTCGTCGCTCACCGGCGCCGCCCACCCCAGGCCGTCGGAGTGGCCCGCACCGACGGCCGACCTTTCAGAAGGAGCGTCTCCGTGACCACGACCGACCTGCCACGACGCCGCTGGATCGTCGCCGTCGACATCGGCGGCACCAACCTGGTCGTGGGGGTGGTGCCGCACGAGGGAGGCGAACCGCGCGCGCTTCGCGTGCGCGCGACGGAGCCCGAGCGCGGGGCCGACGCGGTCGTCACCGACGTGGTGCGCATGGCGCGCGACGCCGCCCGCGAGGTGCTCACCGCGGAGGGGGGCAGCTGGAACGACGTGGTGGGGGTCGGCGTCGGGTGCCCCGGTGCCGTGAGCCGCGCGCGCGGCGAGGTGATCGAGAGCCCCAACCTGCGGTGGCGCGCCTTTCCGTTGCGTGACCGCATCCAGGCGCTCGTCGACTGGCCGGTCGCGATCGACAACGACGCCAACTGCGCCACCCTGGGGGAATGGTGGCAGGGCGCGGGGCGTGGCATGGACCCGCTGGTCGGCATGGTCGTCGGCACGGGGATCGGGGGCGGCTACATCCTGGACGGTCGGCTCGTACACGGCGCGTCGGACGGCGCCGGCGAGATCGGGCACACGACCATCAACGTGGGCGGACGGCGGTGCGCCTGCGGCAACTACGGCTGCCTCGAAGCCTATGCGTCGGGGCCCAACATCGCTGCGCGGGCACGCGAGGGCATCGAGGCCGGCACGCCCTCGCTGCTCGTCGACCTGGTCGAGGGCGACCTCGAGCGCATCACGGCCGCCACGGTCTACGAAGCGGTGGAGCAGCAGGACCCGTACGCGAGCGAAGTCATGACCGAGACCGCGCGCATGCTCGGAGCGGGGGTGGCCAACCTGATCAACACCCTGAACCCGAGGGCGGTGGTGATCATGGGGGGTGTCACGCGCGCCGGCGCGCACCTGCTCGACCCGCTCCGCTCCGAGGTCCGCCGTCGGGCCTTCCGGAGCCTGGCCGACGCGTGCGAGGTGCTGCCGGCCGTGCTACCGGAGACCGCCGGTGTGGTCGGCGCCGCCGGGGTGCTCAAGCTCGAGCTGTACGGCGACGTGGACGGCTGAGGCGATGCGCGAACGTCGGTTGGGCGTGATCGGGACGCTCGTGTGGGACACGATCCATCAGCGCGACGGGCGCGCCGTTCCGATCGAGGAGTGGGGCGGCATCGCCTACGCGCTCCACGGCCTGGCCGCCGCGCTCCCCGACGGGTGGACGGTCGTGCCGATTCTCAGGGTCGGTCGAGACATGGCCGAGTCTGCGCTCCGACTGTTGCGTGCGATTCCGCGCGTCGACATCGAGACCGGGGTCCGGTTCGTGTCGGAATCCAACAACCGCGTCGAGCTTCGCTATCTGGACGGTGATCGGCGGACCGAACGCCTGACCGGAGGGGTCGGCGGGTGGTCGTGGCCCGAGCTTGCGCCGGTCGCCCGGAGCTGCGACGCGCTCTACGTGAACTTCATCTCGGGGTACGAGCTCGATCTCGACACGGCGCGGGCCCTGCGCGCGGGCTTCGAAGGGCCCTCCTACGCCGACCTCCATTCGCTCTTCCTGGGCACCTCGGCCGGCGGTCTGCGAATCCCCCGAGAGCTGCCTTCGTCGGGGGCCTGGCTCCGCTGCTTCGACGCCGTCCAGATGAACGAGGGCGAGTTCGACCTGCTGGGGCGCGCGTGGGGCGACCCGTGGCAGCTGGCGGCCGACGTCGTGGGCACCGAGCTGAAGCTGGTCCTGGTCACGCTCGGCGCCCGCGGGGCGGCCTACATCGCAGGGCCCGGACTCGACGCCGATCCCGCCCGGTGGCCCGCCACGCGCCACGCCCTCGGCGTCGCCGGCGCGAGCCGGAGCGGGCGGGTCTCGGTGCCCGGCGGGCCGAGCCAGGGGGACCCCACCGGTTGCGGCGATGTGTGGGGTGCTACTTTCTTTGCTCGGCTCCTG
>CBFGQV010000189.1:0-5997 GCA_965651045.1 uncultured bacterium | reverse complement strand
GGTTTTCCCGGCCCCGCCCGTGCCGACACGCACCGCCCGAAGCGATCAGATGAGCACGAGGAGCGCCAGCGCCGCCGTCGCGTCGGCCGCGACCGCGGCGGTGAAGCCGCGGACCCAGTAGACCGCGCCGAAGGCCACCGCGGGCAGCAGCACGACCGCGCCGGTGAAGGCGACCGCGGCGAGGGCCGTGGGGAATCCGGCCGCGACGACGCCGGGCAGGTAGAGCAGCACCTGGATCACCGCCACCGCTGCGACGGCCACCACCGCCGCTTCTTCCGCGTGCATGCGATGCCACCGGAGCACCAGCCAGGCGACACCCGTCAGCAGCACCAGCCGGAGCAGCACCTCGTCGACCACCGCCTGCGCGACGGCGACCACGGTGCCACCTGCCGCGCCCGGCAGGACACCCGCGACCGGGCCGGCGAAGGGCACCGCGAGCAGCCCGACCAGCGCGCCGACCGTCAGACCGAGGCCGAGGTTGGCCGCGGTCTGTCCGGCGGTGACGCGCGTGGTCACCCGCGCGCGGCCGGGCAGCTCTGGCGCCAGGCGGAGCGCGACCGTCACGAGCGGACCCACCACCCAGATGGCCAACAGAGCGGCGGCCAGCACGGCGCCCACCTCGGTCACCCGAAGCCGGAGCAGCCAGAGCGTGGGCCGGTCGGCGAGGAACACCAGCATGAGCGCGGCGAAGCTCGCGACCACCACCGCCGTGCCGATCTGCCGCTCGGGCCAGCGCGCGTAGGCGTTCCGCAGCGCGCCGACGCCGTGGCGGGCCGCGGCGGCGACCACGGCGAGGCCGCCGACCCATGCGATCGCCACGAGCACGAGCGGCCCGACACGGTCGAGGTAGGTCGCGACCGCGGACATCGCGATCCAGACGGTGAGCAGCCAGGCCACCGTCGCGCCGGGAACGGCGTAGAGCGCGGCCCGCCCGAGGGCGCCGAGCGCCTCGTGCCGGGGCACGTCGGCTGGGCGTCCGAGCAGCCCGAGCGCGGCCCCGTGCAACGCGCCCAGCATGGCGCCGATCACGAAGAGCCCGGTGGCGGTCATGAAGATGCCGTGTCCGCTCAGCCGGCCGGCGAGCGTCATGAGGGCGACGAGCACGCCTCCGAGCAGGAGGCCGCCCGCCATGGTCCAGGTCACGGCCACCCGGCCCGTGAGTCCGATGCTCCGAAGGAGGGGGGCGGGGGTGGCGAGTTCGGTCGGGTAGGTGGTCCGGGCGGTCATGGTGTCCTCCTTGTTCGGGACCCCGCGGTTCGGGATCCGTCTGCCCCGAGTGAGGGGCATGGAGGATGCCAGATCAGGATGATATCGTCTAAGTGCTGGTCATGTTTGCAGTTGTGCTTATGACGACCTTGCCGTGTGTCGGGCCCGGGACCCCTCCGGCGCGCGGGTTCGCGCGCTCCTGTGAGCGATTTCGCGCACCGGAGGGGCCGCCGGGCGTCAGCCCTGCTGGCGCACGCCTGCGACCAGGAATCCCCCCCCGACCGCGAGCGCCGCGATCGCGCCCCAGAGCGGAATCTCGAAGGTCTCGCGGGTCTCGGCGCTGGCCTCGATGGGTCCGATGTCGAGCACCTGCTCCTCGCGCGTGTAGCTGATGCCTTCGTTCACGAGGGCGATGCCGCCGAGCGCGACCAGGGCCACACCGACGATGATCAGGACGGTCTTCATAGGGGGTAACCTCACGTCTGGAGGGTGGGGTTGCGATTGCCTTGCGACCCCTACGGGAAGCAGGTACCGTGCCGAACCATGCCCACGCAAGCTACTTCGCCGCCGAACGCGGCCCGCCTCGTCTTCCCGGCGCTCCGCTGGTCCGCCGCGACGGGCTACGCGTTGGACGACCCGGCGGTGACGCGGGCCCTGGAGTTCGGGGTCGGGGGATTCCTCTTCTTCGGGGGCACCGCCGAGGCCGCGGCCTCGGCCACGGAGGAGCTTCGGCGGCGAGCCGGCCGGCCCCTGCTCTTCGGCGCGGACCTGGAGCGGGGAGCGGGCCAGCAGTTCGAAGGGTGCACGCCGCTGCCTCCGGCCATGGCGCTGGCCACCCTCGGTCCGGACGTGGTTCGCGAGGCGGCCCGCATCACGGCGCGCGAGGCCTCGGCACTCGGCGTCCGCTGGATCTACGCGCCTCTGGCCGATGTCGCGGTCGAGCCCGAGAACCCGATCGTGGGCACGCGGGCGCTCGGGCGCGAGGTCGCCGAGGTCGTGCCGCGCGTCGTCGCCTGGGTGGCCGGCGCGATGGACGGAGGCGTGGCGCCGTGCCTCAAACACTTTCCGGGGCACGGGCGCACGACCGAGGACTCGCACCGGACGCTTCCCGTGGTCGACGCCGACGCCGACCAGCTGCGGGCCGAGTTGGAGCCCTTCCGCGCGGGCATCGCCGAGGGCGCGCCCTCGGTCATGACCGCGCACGTGGCGTTTCCCGCGCTCGACCCGGACGGTGGACGTGGCCGGCCCGCGACCCGCTCGCGGGCGATCGTCGAAGGGCTGCTCCGTGGCGAACTCGGCTTCGACGGGGTCGTCGCGACCGACGCCCTGATCATGGAGGGCATCGGACCCGACCCCGCCGAGGCGGGCGCGCTGGCGGTGGACGCGGGAGTCGACGTGCTGCTCTATCCACCCGACGCGGAAGGGCAGGTACGGGCCCTGGCCGATGCGGTGGGGGCCGGACGTCTCCGGGCGGCACGGGTTGCCGAGGCGGTGCGACGCGTCGACGCCCTGGTCGGGGCGTACGGACCACCGCTCGGTGCCGACGTGGACCGCGTCGAACACCGCCGACTGGCGCGCCGCTGGGCACGGGCGACGCTCGAGACTCCCGGCGGGTGGCCGATTCGGGGCACCGACCTGCACCTGGTCGAGGTCGACGACGACCTGGGCGGGCCCTACCCGCCCCCGTCGCGCGCCCCCTTCCGCGACGCGCTCCGTGACCGCGGCATTCGGCTGCGGGTCGATCCCCATGACCCCCTCACGCCCACGGTAGTCGCGGTGTTCGCCGAGCCCCGCGGGTGGAAGGGGCGGGCGGGGTTGTCGCAGGAGTCGCGCGAGAAGGTACGCTCCGCGGTGGGGCGGGCCCGCGCCCGCGGCGCGCCCGCCGGGGTGGTGCTCTTCGCCGATCCGCGGCTCGGGGCGGAGCTTCCGTCGGGGGTGCCCGTGCTCGCCGCGTGGGGGGGCGAAGTGCTCATGCAGGAAGCGGCCGCCGAGGAGCTCCGTACCCGGTGCTGACCGCGCTCGACCTCTGGATCGTCGCGCTGTATCTCGTGGGCACGCTCGTGGTGGGCATGCTGCTCGCGCGCCGGGCGTCGGGCGGACTCGTCGACTTCTTCGTGGGCGGCCGGACCCTGCCCTGGTGGCTCGCGGGCACCTCGATGGCCGCCACGACCTTCTCCATCGACACGCCGCTCTACGTGGCCGGCGTCGTCGGCACGCGCGGCATCGCCGGCAACTGGGAGTGGTGGAGCTTCGGGCTTTCACACCTGGTCCTGCTCTACGTGTTCGCGCGTCTGTGGCGCCGGGCCGAGGTCGTGACCGACAACGAGCTGAGCGAGCTGCGCTACGGCGGGCGTCCGGCTGCGCTCCTCCGCGCCGTGAAGGGATTCCTCTTCGCGGCGCTCATGGCGCCGATCAGCCTCGCGCTCGCCATGCTGGCCATGGTCAAGGTGGTCGATGCGCTCGGGGTGCTGCCCGCGCTCGGCCTCGAGGCGGGCCCGGACGCGCGGCTCTGGATCGTGGTCGGGGTGAGCGTGCTCGTGCTCGTGTACGCGGGCGTCGCGGGGCTCTGGGGCGTGGTCGTGACCGACTTCGTGCAGTTCGTGCTCGGCATGGTAGGCGCGGTCGCGGTCGCCTGGGTCGCGGTCGCGAATATCGGCGGGCTCGGCGCGCTCGTGGACCAGGTCGGGGCGCTCGGCGGCGACGTCGACCTGCTCGCCTTCACCCCGCTCGACTGGCAGGGAGGGCTCCGGGTGGCGTGGTCGGTCGGGGCCGGCATCAGCGCGTCGACCTTCGTCGCCTACGTGGGTCTCCAGTGGTGGGCATTCCGGCGCTCGGACGGCGGCGGCGAGTTCGTGCAGCGGCTCGCGTCGGTCCGGAACGAGGCGGACGCCGAAAAGGCCGCCTGGCTCTTCAACTTGCTGCACTACGTCGTTCGCACCTGGCCCTGGATTCTGGTCGCGCTGGCGGCCGTCGTGCTCTACCCGGACCTCGAGGACCGCGAACTCGGGTACCCGCGCCTCATGCTCGACTTCCTGGCGCCCGGCGTGCTCGGGCTGGTGGTCGCCTCGCTGGTGGCGGCCTTCATGAGCACGGTGTCGACCACGATCAACTGGAGCGCGTCGTACCTCACGCACGACCTCTACGCGCGCTTCCTGCGCCCCGGCGCATCGTCGAAGGAGCTGGTGCTCGCCGGGCGCATGGCGTCGGTGCTGGTCACCGTGCTCGGGGCGGTCGCGGCCTTCCACAGCGAGAGCGTCACCGCGCTCTTCCGCCTCATTATCGCCATCGGCACCGGGCCGGGGTTGGTGCTGATCCTGCGTTGGTTCTGGTGGCGCATCAACGCGTGGGCCGAGCTCTCGGCGATGGTCGCGGGCTTCCTGGTAGGGCTCGGAACCTCGGTGGTACCGGTGCTGCAGATCACCGACTTCGGCACGCGCCTGCTCGTCACGTCCGTGATCACCGTAGCCGTGTGGGTGCCCGTGATGCTCCTGACCCGACCCGAGGGGGATGAGCGGCTCGACGCGTTCTTCCGGAAGGTCCGTCCCGGGGGGCCGGGCTGGCGGCGCCAGCGCGAACGCACCGGGGTCGCCCCCGCCCGCGCCTTGGGCCGCGATCTGCTTCGCGCCGTGGCCGGCCTCGGCGTGCTCTTCGGGGCCATGTTCGGCACCGGCGCCCTCCTGCTCCAGCGGCCCCTCCTCGCGCTCGGCATGGGCGCGATGGCCGCCGCGGGGTTGGCGGCGCTGCGCGCAATCGGTCGCGCACCGGAGCCGTCGCCTGTGCCTCCGCCGTCCGCTCCATGACGGCGGCGGGCGCGGGGCGGTGTCGCGCCTGGCTCGCAGCCGGGGTCGCGTTCGGTGCCGCGGCGTGCGACATGGGGCTGCTCTCGGTCGACGAACCGGGCGTGCTGCCCCCCGACCGACTCGAGGGGCCGGCGGGCGCGGCGGCGCTCCGGGCGGGGGCTCTGGGCGACTTCGCCCTGGCCTACGGTGGAGACGGTGGTGTGGTCGAGGGGCAGATTCTCGTGGCCGGCCTGTTTGCCGACGAGTTCGTGCACTCGGGCACCTTCGCCAGCCGCGTCGAATACGACCGGCGCGCCGTGTCGGCTGCGAACCCCACCGCGACCCGGGCGTTCGAGAACCTGCAGCGCGCGCGGCGCGGCCTCGAGACCGCGGCGGACGCGCTCGCCGGGTTGGGCGACTCCGGGTCGGATCCCCGGGTCGGCGAGATGTGGGCCGTCGCGGGGTACACCTACGTGCTCTTCGGCGAGCACTACTGTTCCGGTGTACCCTTCTCGGAGGTCGACGCGTCGGGCGCCGTCCTCTACGGCCAGCCGCTCACGACCGAGCAGATCTTCGAGCGCGCGATCGTGCGGTTCGAGCGCGCGCTGGCGGCAGCTGCGGGCGACGGCGCGCTCGAAGCACTGGCGCGCGTGGGGCGCGCGCGGGCGCTCCTGGCGCTGGAGCGATGGTCCGAGGCCGGCGCGGCCGCGGGGTCGGTGCCGACCGGGTTCGCGTGGGTGGTCGAGCGCTCCGACCGGGCCCGCGATCAGGAGAACGCCCTTCACGCGTTCGCGCGCGCGTACGACCAGTGGTCCGTCGCCGACGTCGAGGCGGGGGTCGGGCTCCCCTTCCGGAGCGCCGCCGACCCGCGCGTGCCGTGGACTCGTACGCCGGCCGACGCGGTCGGGCTCGACCAGCAGACGCCCCAGTACGATCTCCTGCTCTATCCGGAGCGCGGCTCGCCGATTCCGCTGGCCTCGGGCCTCGAGGCGCGGTTGATCGAGGCCGAGAC
>CBFGQV010000188.1:0-6026 GCA_965651045.1 uncultured bacterium | reverse complement strand
CTCGTCAACTTTCGGGGCTCGCCGTTCTCCTCCGAAGCCGACGGCGAATTCTGACGCGTCGGCTCATCGACTCGACGCCCCTCGTCGAGCCGTCGGTCCTCGGGAGTCTTGATCTCGCCTTCGATCTCTCGAATCGAGCTCTTGAACTCCCGGATTCCCTTGCCGAGCGACGAGCCGATCTCGGGCAACCGTTTGGCCCCGAAGAGCAGCAGCACGACGAGGAAGATCAGGAGAATCTCCCACATTCCGAGTCCACCGAATCCCATGGTCGTCTCCCCTGCTGGTGGTCAGATCCAGGACCGCGCCACGAACAGCACCGCGGCGATCCCCACCAATGTGAGTACGTTGAGGTACACCGATACCGGCCCGAGGGTGAAGCTTACCGCAACGAGGTCCATCGAGAAGGGCCCCGCGGAGGCGGACACCGAGGTCGTCAGGAAGGTCCGTGCCGCGCTGTCGGGCAGAAATCGCTCGGTGAGGTGCGTGAGCAGCCCCCCCAGGAAGAACCCGAGCACCATCGTCCACACCAGCCTCGATGCGCCGAGGCGCCGGTTCTCCGCCAACATCTGCAGCTCCCGCGAGAGTTCTTCGTAGAGGGGATCAGCGACTGCGACGGGTGGCGTAGGCCACCGCCGCGCGCAGCGATTCGAGCTCGGGGCCGGCTTCGAGGGTGTCCAGAATCTCGTCCGCCCGCTCCGCGTATTCGGCGGCGCGGCCCGCCGCGTACTCCAGCCCACCGAGATCTCGCACGATGCCCACGACGCGGGCGATGCACTCGTCGTCGGGCTCCGACTCGGCGAAGAGCGCGCGGATCTCGGTCATCTCGGCACCGCTCGCCCTGGCCATCGCTCCCACGAGAGGCAGCGTCACCTTGTGCTCGCGCAGATCGTGCCCCGAGGGCTTGCCCGTCACGGCTTCGGTGCCGGTGTAGTCCAGCAGGTCATCGGCGATCTGGAAGGCCATGCCCAGCGCATGCCCGAACTGCGCGAGGGGCACACGTAGTCGCGCCTCTCCGACCAGCGCGCCCAGTTCGCAGGCGGCCGACATGAGCGATGCGGTCTTCGCCTCGATGAGCCGAACGTAGTCCTCTTCGGTGAAGTCGAGGGCGTCGTACGACGTGAGCTGGCGCATCTCGCCCACGCTCATTTCGTTGGCGGCGCGGGCCATCACCTGGACCGCCTCCATGCTGCCGACGCCCGCCAGCTCGGTGATGGCGCGCGAGTAGAGGTAGTCGCCCATGATGATCGCGACCTGGTGGGTCCAGAGCGCGTTCACCGTCGGCTGGCCCCGCCGCAGCACCGAGTGGTCGACGGCGTCGTCGTGGACGAGCGTCGCGAGATGCACCAGCTCGACAACCCCCGCCAGCGTGACCGCCCGGGCGTCGTGATGCCCGCCCAGCCGGTGGGCGAGCAGCGTCAGCGTCGGCCGGAACAGCTTGCCCCGCACCATGAGCAGGTAGTCGTTGACCTCTTCGATCATGCCGAAATCCGACACGACGATGCGGCGGAGCTCGTCCATGACGCGGTCGAGGTCGTTCTCGACGGGCCGCTGAATCGAGGCCAGCGTCGGACGTCCCGGATCGAGCGCGCTCGCCGCCTCGGCTTCCTGCACCGATTGCCCTTCGCCGGAGATCACCGCTACCTCAGCACCCGAAGCCGCTCGGTCACGTCGGCGAAGTTGATGTCGAGGGCGAACACGCGGTCGTAGAACTCCACGGCCTGTCGGTTCTCGCCCTGCTCCTCGTAGGCACGACCCAGGTAGTAGTAGATGCCCAGGAGCTCGTCTTCGACCTCCCAGGGCGCGTCGAGCGCGCGCGTGAGCACGCGAACGGCCGCGGCCGGGGCCCGTTTCTCGAGGAACGCCTGGCCGAGCGCTTCGTAGGTCGCCAGGTGATCGGTCGAGGCGCGCAACGCCTTCTGGAACTGCTCGATGGCCTCGTCCAATAGACCCATCTCGCGGTAGGCCATGCCCAGGTCGTGATGCGCGCGTACGTCGGACGCGTCGACGTTCTGGGCCACCTTGGCCTTGAATTGCGTCAGCATCTTCCGGAAGTCCGCGTCCTCGTCGCCCGAGGGCTCCTCGTACGCGACCACGAAGCGCGTCGTCTTCTCCGCGTCGTCGCCGAGAATCAGCGCACCGAGATCGACGTAGTCTTCCGACGACGCCACCTCGGCCACGGGGGCCTCGTCGCCGCCGAGCCTTCGGAGCCCCGCCTGCGCTTCCTCGTGCCCGGGGTCGATGGCCAGCACCTGTTGGAAGACGCTCCGCGCGCGCTCGCCGTCTCCCTCCGCCTCGAGGGCGGTGGCGAGACCGAAGTAGGCCGCGGCGAGGGCCTGCTCGTCGCCCGACCGGAAGGCCGCCTCGACGTCGCGCTGTCGCGCGGTGATCACGGTCTCGGCTTCGTCGACGGAGGCGACGTCCGAGGGCGCCTCGTCGGCGAGCTCGTCGTGCGATGTCCGATCGATCTCCGGCTCCGCCCGGTCCTGCGGCTCGTCGTGTTCCGGCTCGGACCAGTCCCGCGACGCTTCGAGCTCCGGCTCGGAGGGCATGGGGGCCGCCGGCTCGACCGGCGGGGCCAGGTCTGCCGTTCCATCGAGGAACGGCAGCGCGTCGTCGACGCCGGCGCCGACCTCCTCCTCGTCTTCGTCCTGCCCGGCGCCGAAGAGGTCGTCGGCCAGTTCGATGTCTCCGACGGCCTCGGTCGAGGCCGCCGTGTCGCCACGAGGTTCCTCGTGGTGGTCCTCGTCGTCGAAGCTGAGGTAGGGCAGCGGCTGGTCGAGCGTGAGGGCGGCCTCGTCGGCCGCGAGCTCCGGGTCTTCGCCGACCGCCCCGTCGTCGGCGCCCACCGCGCTCGGGACGTCTTCGTCCGCCTCGGCATCCGTGCCCGACGCGATCGCGATCTCGAAGCCATCGAGGCCCTCGAGCTCGTCCACCATGTCCGGACCCTCGAGCAGGTCGTCGTCGTCGTCGGACGCGCCGGTCTCGGTGCCGTGCGTCGTGGCGGGCCTCCGTCCGACGAACGTGTCCGGGTCGGCGTCGGGGTCGAGCTCCCTCAGCTGGGTCGCCACCTCGTCGGCGCGCTCGCGCTGGCCCGCGGCCAGGAAGGTGGCGTAGGCCAGCCCCAGTTGCTCGATGGCCTCGTCTCGGTGGTCGTGCGCCTGATACTGCGCGGCGAGGGCGAGCCGGATTTCGGCATCATCCGGCGCGAGATCGGCGAACTCGACCAGCGCTCGCAGGGCCTCGTCGACGTCTCCCGCGGCCTGCATGCGGTCGGCGTAGGTCAGGAAATGGTCGCGCGCGTCGACCGCGAACCCCTGGCGGGCTCGTATGAGCCCCATGCGCAGGAAGACCTTGTGCCGCTGCGGCACGTTCCGAAGGATCTTCTTGCAGACGGCGATCGCATTGTTCGGAAGATCGGCATCCTCGTACAGATCGACCGCGGTCTCGTAGTGCTCGACCGCCTCGTCGGGCTCGCCGACGCGCGTGAAGAGGTCCCCCACGCGGTTGTGGAGGCCGATATCCGGGCGGTCCTCCTCTTCGAGGCGCCGGATCGCTCGCAGATACAGGTCGAGGGCCTTCCGCCACTCCTCGTCCTGCTCGTGGCGGCGAGCCTTCTCCTTGAGTGCTTCGATGCTGGCTGTCATCCGTGATCGCCTGGACTGTTGAGCGGGCCCGTGAGACGCTCCAACGCCTCCCGGACCTCGGAGGGAACGGTCGCCCCCGAATCGTCGAGCCAGGAGCGCACGATGCCTGCATCCCGCCCCGCACGTGCGGCGAGATGCTCCGTCAGCCGGGCTGGAAGGAAGCGGGCAGGGTTCGCGTCGCGAAGGTTTAATCTGCGGGTAGCGGCCCCGAGCACAAGTGCTCCGGGCATCATGCCGATGACTTCCGTGCCCGCGACGAACCCCCCGAGCGCCTGCACGCCGGCCTCGACGGCCTCGAAGACCGCCATTGGATCGGCCGTCTCGACGCACTCCAGGTTCATCGAGAGCTGCAGCACGCCGGCTTCATCGAGTTCGAGAGCCAACGTACGGAGGCCCGGGAAACCGCCCCCGCGCTCGCGAAGCCGGGCCGCCAATCCCCCGAGCGCCTCTCGCCCGACGCCGCCCCCGACCAGGACGTTCCACGCGAGCAGCACCGGACGCGCCCCCACGCAGGTCGCGCCCGCGGTCGCATGCACACGCCCCGCCAGCCCCGGCGGGCGAACGTCCGGCTCATGCACGCCACGTTCGGCGTCACGGAGCCGCTCGAACCCGCCCCGACGCAGGTCGGCGAGGGCTCGTCCGGGGGGGTCCGACGCCTCGCCGTACAGGTAGACCGGGAGGCCCAGCCCCGCCAGCGCGCGTGCTATGCGCCGGGCCGACGCAACCGCGTCGCGCATGCTGAGGCCCACGAGCGGCACGACCGGCATCACGTCGAGCGCCCCGACGCGCGGGTGAACCCCCCGATGCGCGCGCAGGTCGATGCGTTCGATGGCCACGCGGGCGACGGCCTCGGCGGCCCGCTCGACCGACGCCGGATCGCCGACCCAGGTCACGACCGACCGGTGGTGGTCACGGTCCGCCGAAGCATCGAGCACGTCGACACCCTCGCGCCGTGCGGCCTCGGCCACCGCGTCGAGAAACGAGGGATCGCGGCCCTCGCTGAAGTTCGGGACCGCTTCGAGAACGGGAACCATGGTGCCAAGATACCACCGGCGCCCCCCCGGAGGCACCGTTCCGGAGGGGCGCAGGGGCGTCGGCGGGTCAGGGCCTGAGCCGCGTGCCGACGCCGGACCTCGGCGCGAGGTTGGGATTGCCGGGCTGCAGCTGGTGCGCCCAGTCGAAGATCGCGAGCGCGCTGCCCTCCTGATCGAAGCCGAGCAGCTGAATGCGGAGCGCGGCGTAGCGGGTGCCGCCGCCCGGCGCGGGCACGCGCATCACGTAGGTGGTTTCGGGCAGCAGCTCGAGGTCGGCGACCACGTACCCGTTCGCCGGGGCCACGTCGAGTGCCACACACGAAGCGTCGGCCCCCACGCCGCAGCGAAGCGAGGTGGTCTCGAACCCGGACGGATAGACGGTGACCCCCGGGCCGGGAACCAGCCACCAGCCGGCGTCGTCGGTCTCGATGCGGAAGTGGCGCTCCGACGAGGCCCCGTCGACGATCGGGTATTCGTCTTCGCTCTCTCGGAAGACGAACCCGGACTGCGCCGGCACCGAGAACCAATCCCAGACGACCTCGCCGTGGAAGTCGGGGCGAGGCGTTCCGCGCGCAGTGTCTCCGCCACCGCTTTCGTGCCCCTGATCGTCGATCGCGGTGACGAAGTAGTCGTACGACACGCCGTTCTCGGCGAGTTCGTCGAGGAAGCCCTCGGAGTCCGTTTCGCCGAGGAGGTACGACTGCTGGTCGACGAAAAGATAGACGCGGTAGTGCGAGAAATCGTCGGCCGCCCGCGCGTTGTCACTCCAACGGAGGTAGTTGGCTCCGTCGAGCGCGACGATGTCCATGCCGTCGGGCACGGGCGGCGGCACGGGCTGGGGCACCTGCACCCGAATCGCCTCGGCCGAAGGACTCTCCACCCCCGCACCGTCGACCGCAGCCACATAGTAGTCGTAGCTGCGCCCGGGCGTGATGTTCGTGTCCGTGTACGCGCACAGACCGCCGCTGCAGTTGGTCACCTCGGCGATCAGGAAGTAGTCGGGGTCCGACGTGCGCTTCGCGTACACGCGGAAGGGCTCTCCGGACCAGGCGCTGCCGAGCTCCCAACTCAGGTGGACGGCGTGCGCGTAGTAGTAGGCGTCGAGCCCGACGGGCGCGGAGGGGCCGCCACCGCCGGGCACGAGAATCGTCTCCCTCGTCTCGCAGGCACCGGCCGCCACGGCCAGCGCGAGCACCGCTCCGAACGTCCACCGCTTCATCGGTCGTCCTCCTTGCCTGGAATCGCACCTCCTGACGACGCTGACTTGCACGGTGCGTACCAGGTGGATACACCCGTGAACGCTGCGAAAACCGGGAAACGAGAACGCCCGGGTGTCCTCTCTCGTGGA
>CBFGQV010000187.1:0-6037 GCA_965651045.1 uncultured bacterium | reverse complement strand
CGGTCGACGCCCTGCCCTCGCCGGTGCACGTGCTGCACGGGCGGGCCGACGTGCTGATCCCCTGGACCGAGGCGCTTCGGCTGGGCGAGGCGCTCGAGCCGCGAGGCACGGTCCGCGTCGCCGTCACGGGGCTCTTCGCGCACTCCGACGAGCACGCTCTGCGAGGGGTCAGGACCACGGCGCGCGAGGGGGTGGGGTTGCTGCGGGTGCTGGCGGGCATGTTGGAGATGGTGTGAGGCGCAAGTTCTAGCCGCAGGGTTGCTAACCAGCGGCGCCAATACTGTCGCAGTTGACACGCCCCCCCTGGAGGTATAATGCGCCACTTCATGGTTGGTTCACCCCAAGAGATGGAGGTGGTTCGATGCGGTACCTCGTCCTCAACGCCCTTTCCATGGCAGTCATCGTGTCAGGTGGCCTCGTCCTGTCACATGAGGAGACCAGCGCCTCGGAGCATGTTCCGGCGTTCCTCGCCTGTGACGAGGAACAAACGGAGTACGTGCGCAGCCGGATTCGTCAGGAGTGTGGTCCTTGGGGTGGCGTCGCCGAAGTGATCTGCGAGGGCCACAGCATCCAGATCCTCAGCATCACCTGTAACGCGGTAACCTGATGGGCGTGTGGCCGCCCCTGGGCACCGGGGCGGCCGCCACCCACCCCCAACCCGGAGCGCAGCGTGAAGGGAGCCGGATTCGACGTTTGGTTTCAGCGGGTTGTGAGCACATGTCTCCTTATCCTGGCGGTGCTCGTCACGGCTCGCGTTCTTGGGCTTCCGGCGCAGCGCTACGATGCCATACCGATCCTTGCGGAAGAGGCGTGGCTGAACATGCTGGATGGGCGACACTCTCACGGTGACGAGAACGCTCCGGTCGTAGTCGCTTCGTTCTCGGACTTCACCTGTCCGGCGTGTCGAGTCCTGCTCGAACATGTCAGGACGATGCAGCGGGATCACCCCGGCATGATCAGGTACATTCATCTGCACGCACCGATCTCAGCCACGCCCCTCGGTAGACGCACGGCAGTAGCCAGCGAGTGTGCGGCCCTTGAAGGATCCTTCTGGCCTTATCACGATGCCCTATACAGCAACCAGCGCACCTTGTCTGAAGCAGGGTTGATCGCCTTGGCCGAGACGACAGGAAACGTCGATCTCTCGCGCTTTCGGGCGTGCCTTGAGCGCGATGCGACGCCAGAGATCAGGAGAGACAGCCTGGCAGCGTTGGAGATCGGCGGTGTAACTGGTACGCCTACGTTCCTGCTCAATGGTCGCCTCGTCAGAGGTGCCCCTCCGTTCGCTGAATTTCGACAAATGGTCCTCGAAGCATTCGAGAGAGCGTCATGACACATCGTTCAGGCACTCGTGTCGCATGCCTACTGGCGGCGATCGTCGTTGGTACATCGTCGCTCACTGCACAGACCATAGCAGTGCCACCTCGCGACTCAATTGGCGAACTCGGTCTGAGGTGGGAAAGTAGGATTCGACTCGGGAAGGCAGCCCAGGTCACCGGTATTGTTCCGTGCAGCCCTGCGCACACTGCCGGCCTGCTACCTGGCGATGTGATCATTCACTCCAACGGACACCCCACCGCAGAGGGCACACCATTCGATTCTGCCATCCCGGGCACGACGTACGTGCTCGACATCCGCCGAGCGAACGACCTTCTGCTGACGTTGACGCTCGTCGTCGGCGAGACCCCGCGCGCGCCGCGGCTGCCCCTGGTGAGTGAGAACCTCGGGAGCCCTGAGGACTTCGGCTGCCAGTGATGAATCGTCCGGTGTCTCGTGCTCGGTTGGTTCTTCTCTCTCTAGCCCTCGCCTGCCAGGACGCGCCGGGCGATGGCACCGCGGACCGCGGACCCGCCCCGGAACGTGCGCTGGTCGAGGTGCGGCGCCTCGAGGCATCCGATACGGGCGCGACGGCGTTCGGTCGCATCGTCGACGTCGCTCTCGGACGAGATGGCCGGGTCTTCGTGGCCGACGCCCAAGCGGCCGAGGTGCGGGTGTTCGACCGAGAGGGGGCGCAGGTCGCGTCCTGGGGGCGCGCGGGCGAGGGGCCGGGCGAGTTCGGATACCTCTCGGGCATCGCCCTCGACCCGGCGGGCACGCTCTGGGTGATGGACGCACTGAACCAGCGGCTGACCGGGTTCAGCCCCGACGGCGACACGGTGACCGTGCGGGGGCTTCAGGAGGGCTGGTCGGCAACGATCCCGTGGCTCGGGCGGTTCGCGACCGATGGCGCGCTCCTCGACCTCGTGATCGAGCGGGTCGGCGACACGACGCATCAGATTCTCGAGCGCGCGAGCGTGGGCGATGGCCGGCTCGAGCGCCAGGCTCGTCTCTCTCTGCCGCCGTTCGCGCCTCCGCGCTACGAGCGTCAGCGCGGCGGCGTACGCGAGTTGGCGACCCTACCGTTCGCGCCCGAACGGAAGCTCGCGATCGCGCCGGACGGAACGATCTGGATGAACGCCGAGGCGGCCTACGTGGTGCACCGGATCGGGCCGGGCGGAGATACCCTGGCGACCGTGCGCACCGACGATCCGCCTCCACGGCTCACCGACGCCCAGCGCGATAGCGCCAGCAGGGCGAGCGGTGTGGCGCTCTCGCGAATTCCCGAGCAGCGCCCCTGGATCGATCGACTCGTCGTGGACGCCGGGGGCCGGCTTTGGGTGATGACGAGCGACCGGCCGGATCGATGGGACCGCTGGTCCGCCGCTGGCGAGCGTGAGACCGTGGCGGTGTCGGCGGAGTACGACGTGGGCGGCGTCACACCCGTGATCGTCGGTGATACCGTGGTCGGGCTCGTCGTCGACGAGCTCGGCCGCCAGTCGGTCGTGGTCAGCGAGCTGCGGAGGCCTCCACCTTGACGACCGAAGTATACAGAGTATACTACGGCCATGCCCAAACTCGGTGAGTTCGAACTACTGGTCCTGCTGTCGATCCTGAGACAGCGAGACGCGCCCTACGCCAATCGCGTGCGGGACGACCTCGAAACCAACGCAGGGCGCCGCGTCACCCGCGGGGCCCTCTACCGCACGATCGACCGGCTCACCGACAAGGGTCTGCTCGCCTGGGAGCTCGAGCCCAGCGAGGTCCCGGATCGCGGCGGGCACCCCATGCGCCGGCTCTTCGTCACCGACGAAGGGCTGGAAGCGGTGCGCGAAGCCCGCGACGTGCTCGTCACCTTTCTGGGTGGCCTCGGCCCCGTGCTGGACGACGCATGACGCGCCTCGAACCTCCACGCTGGGCGGAACGCCTTCTGGCTCGGTCGCTCGGCCCGGACCCCGCGAACGGGGCCATTCTCGGCGACCTGCGCGAAGACTTCGCGAGGGCGGTCGATGAGCGCGGACGGGCTGCGGCGCGCCGATGGTACATTCGCGAGGCGCTCCTGCTGACCGTGAGTCGGCGGCTTCGGGGCGGGACTGCGGCGACCGCTCGCCACGCCCACCCGTCGGCGTTCGTCCAGGACGCACGCTACGCGCTCCGTTCGCTCGCCCGCGCCCCGGCGTTCGCGCTCTTCGCCGCGCTGGTCCTGGGGCTCGGAATCGGCGCCACCACCTCGGTCTTCAGCGTACTCCGTCCGCTGGTACTCGCTCCGCTTCCCTTCGAGGAACCGGGCGAGCTGGTCTGGCTCGAGAAGGCGGGCGTCGGGCCGGGCGACCGCTCGCTGTCGGCGATCACGGTCCGGTCGGGCAACCTGCGCGACTTCCGCGAGGGGACCCGCTCGTTCGCGGGCCTCACCGGCTACAACGCCTTCTTCCAGTCGCCCTACACCCTCGAGGGCGACGGCGAACCGGAACTGGTCACGGGGGTCGATGTCGCCCACGACTTTCTCGACGTGCTCGGCGTGCCGCTGCTGCACGGTCGGAACTTCACCGAAGACGAAGGCCGCTGGGGTGGCCCCGCGGCGGTGATCCTGACCCACGGGCTCTGGCAGCGACGGTTCGCGGGCGAGCCCTCGGTCGTCGGTCGAGCGCTCATGCTCAACGGCACGCCCCGCACCGTCGTGGGCGTACTGCCACCGTCGTTCGACTTCAGCTCGATCTTCACACCCGGGGTGCAGGTCGACTTCCTGCTGCCCTTCCCGGTCGGTGACGAGACGAACCGCTGGGGCAACACGATGCTGCTTCTCGGTCGGCTGCAGCCCGGGGTCGGCCCGGACCAGGCCGAGGCCGAGCTCGACGCGGTCGTCGCGGGGCTGCGCGAGGCCCAGCCCGATCGCTGGGGAATCGACCGGCACCGGGTCGTCTCGCTCCAGGCGCACATCGCGGGGCCGTTCCACGGTGCGCTGGGATTGCTCGGGGCCGCGGCCGCCATGGTGCTACTCATCGCGTGCGTGAACGTCTCGAACCTGCTGCTGGCGCGCGCGCCGGGGCGCAGCCGCGAGGTGGCGGTCCGGAAGGCGCTCGGCGCGTCGCGGGGGCGGCTCGTACGGCAGCTCCTGCTCGAAGCCACGGGCATCGCCCTGGCCGGCGCGTTCATCGGCGCGGCGGTCGCGTGGGGGGCGACCCGGTTCGTCGCGGGTACCGCCGGGGTGCGGGTGCCGATGCTCGACCGCGTGGAGGTCGACGCCCTGGCTCTCGTGCTCGCCGTGGGGCTCGCGCTCGTGACCGGGCTGGTGGTCGGCCTGGTGCCGGCGCTCCAGGTGCCCGAGGGCGGCGAAGCGGGGGTGTTGAGGTCGGGCGGTCGCGGGGCCAGCGCGAGCCGACGCGCGCGTCGACTGCGCGAGTGGCTCGTGGTTTCCGAGGTCGCGCTCGCCTGTGTGCTCCTGGTGGTCGGGGGATTGCTGGTCCAGAGCTTCCGGGCCGTACTGGACGTGGACATGGGATTCCGGGCCGATCACGTCGTGGCGTGGCAACTCAACCCGGCCGAGCGCTTCGCGTCGAACGAGGCCGCGGCGGCGTTCTATCTCAGGGTCGCGGAGCGGGTGGCGCAGGTACCGGGTGTCGAGCACGCCGGGCTCATCGACGCACTACCGCTCGGCAAGAGCCGCAGCTGGGGGTACTCGGTCGTGGGCGTGCCCGAAGAAGACGACACCGACGACGGCATCCACCCGCACATCATCGATGCCGGATACCTGTCGGCCATGGGCATCGGCCTGGTCCGCGGACGCGACTTCTCGGCCGACGATCGGGCCGACACCCCGCCCGTGGTGCTCATGAACGAGTCCGGGGCCCGGCAGGTGTTCGCGGGCCAGGACCCGCTGGGACAGCGGATTCGTGTCTGGGGCGACCAGGAGTGGGAGATCGTCGGCATCGTGCAGGACGTCCGGCACCTGGGCCCCGAGAACGGACCGGGAACGCAGGTCTACTTCCCGCTCGGGCAGATGCCCGACTACGAGATCATGGAGCTCGCCGTGCGGTCGTCGCTGCCCGTGGCCGAGGTCGCCGCAGGGGTGGCCGCCGCGCTCACGGAGCTGGACCCCTCGATGCCCGCGCGCGAGTTCTGGACGGTCCGGTCGTCGCTCGACCGCACCGTATCCGCGCGCCGCTTCACGCTGACGATCCTCACCGCGTACGGCGCCGTCGCGCTCTTCCTCGCCGGCCTCGGCATCTACGGCGTGCTCGCGCAGTCGGTCGCCGAGCGGCGGGCCGAGATCGGCATTCGCATGGCGCTGGGAGCGTCGGCCCCCGACGTGGTGCGCGACGTCATGAGCCGCACTCTCGTACTGACCGGCGTGGGAGCGGCCATCGGCGCCGCGGCGTCGCTGGCGGGCGCCGGCCTGCTACGCTCGCAACTCTTCGGGGTCAGCACCACCGACCCGGGTGCCTTCCTGGCCGGGGGTCTGCTGCTGTTCCTCGTGGCGGCGCTCGCCGGCGGAGTCCCGGCCCTGCGTGCGTCGCGCGTGCGCGGTGTGCGGGCGCTCCAGGCCGAATAGCGGACGACCGCTACTCGACCCTCTCCCTGACGTCGAGGGGCACGTCGTCGAGGGTCGCCCAGCGCGTGCGGCCGGTGCGGAAGTCGGGACTCACCCCCCGCGCCCGGTTGGCGGCAAGCAGCGTCTCGAGCCGCCCGCGCACGTCGTAGGCCCCGATCTGCGGCAGCGGAA
>CBFGQV010000186.1:0-6072 GCA_965651045.1 uncultured bacterium | reverse complement strand
CGCGCATGGGTCTTTCGCGGGTCAGGCGAGGCGCGACGACGAGTCGTAGCAGCGCTACGGCGAGGAGGAGCAACGACGCATCACCCGCGAAACCCCCATGCGCCCACAACCTTCTGCGGTCATTGGGCCTATGCGACAACGGGTTGGGTGCGACCCAACGCGGGGTGCTCCCCTTCGTCACCGATCCGCTCTCCGGTCGGTGACCGCCGGCTGGGCGCTCGCTCGTGCGTGCGCGCTGGCCGCCATGGCGGTGGCGTGCGCGGGCCCGGCCGAGCGCCCGACCGCGGTCCGCGTCGACCGTTCGGTGCCCGTCATGGGCACCCTGCTCCAGTTGAGCGCCTGGGCGAGCGACAGCGCCACGGCCCACGCGGCCAACGACGCCGGGTGGCAGGCCGTGGCGCGGGTCGACTCGCTCATGAGCCACTACCGGCCCGACTCCGAGGTCTCACGGCTCTCGCAGGCGGCCGGCAACGGCGCGTGGGCCGACCTCTCCGGCTGGACCGTCGACGTGCTCGCGGCCGCGCTCGGGTGGGCTGAGCGGTCGGGTGGGGCGTTCGATCCGACGGTGGGCCCGCTCATGGACGCCTGGGGGTTCTTCGAGCACGAGCCGGCGCGACCCGACCCTTCGCGCGCCGCCGCCGCGGCCGCCCTGGTGGGCTACGGCAAGGTCGAGCTGGACGAGACTGCCGGGCGCGCGCGGCTCGCCGAGGCCGGCATGCGGATCGACTTCGGCGCCCTCGCCAAAGGCTACGCGCTGGACCGCGCGCTGGAGGCGATGGCGGCGGCCGGCGCCGCCGCGGCGATGGCGGATCTCGGCGGGAACGTCGCGGTCCGCGGGCCCGGCCCCGGCGAAGGTGGCGCCTGGCGCATGGGCATCCGACACCCACGACGAGACGGCGCGATCATGGGCACCCTCACGCTCGCCGGGGGCGCGGTGGCGACCTCGGGCGACTACGAGCAGATGTTCGAGGCGGACGGCGTGCGGTACAGCCACCTGATGGATCCCAGGCGCGGTGAACCGGCGCGGGGCGTGGCCGCCGTGACCGTCGCCGCGCCGGACGGGCTCACCGCCGACGCGCTCTCGACGCTGCTCTTCGTGCTGGGACCGGACGACGGACGCGCGTTCCTCGCGCGCGAAGGGTTGGGCGACGCCGTCACCGCGGTGTGGATCCTGGACGGGGGTGCCGGCGCGGGCGACGACCTGCCGGGCGAGGTCGTCGTCCACCCGGCGGCCGATGTCAGGGTCGAGATCCCCCCGGACTCTCGTCGCTGAGCCGGGCGCGCTCGGCCCTCGCCCAGTCGATCAGAACCTGCCGCTCGGCGTCGGTGAGACGCGCGTCGCCGTGCAGGAGCGTGTAGCTCTTGAGCGGCATCTCGCCCTCCTCGACCATCTCGACGAGCTCTTCGAGCACGTGGTCCTGGCGATCCACCTCGAGCTCGCCCCACGTCGACAGGTTCATGTGCTCGCGCCCCTCGGCGACGTGCCAGGCCATGAACCACGAACCCGGCGCCACGCGCCCGTACCAGGGCCACACGGTCTCGTGGCTATGGCAGTCCATGCACGCCGTCCGGAGCAACGCGCCCACCTCGCCGGCCGGTAGCGCCATCGCGGCCTGCCCGACGGGCGGGTTCGTACGGTCCACCGGCCAGAGCTGCATCAGGACCAGAACCAGTCCGATGCCTCCGATGATCTTCCAGCTTCTGCTCATGGTCCCACTCTCCAAGCGATGAGAGAACGGGAGGGTCGTTGTCGGTCCGTCACCGTCCGAGGCGCGCCGTCGGGAAGGCGACCACGCTCTCGTTGCCGTCGATGCCCACCGCGGCCACGCCGAACAGGTAGTTGTCGATCACCACGTTCTCGAGGGTGAAGCGGTCCACCTTGCCGACGAAGCGCGAGTGCTCCCACTGCGGGGCGGTGGTGTCGCGCCAGTAGATCTTGTACCCCGCGAGCTTCGGATGATCGACCGAGGTCCACGCGAGCGTCGTCGAGGGCTGGACCGCGCCGCCGATGCGGACGTCGGCGGGCGCGGGCGGGGCCCACGCCAACGACGCGAGAACGGCGGCGTTGACGGCGGTCATGCGGGCCGCGAAGTCGAAGTCCACGTGATCGATGACGTCGCCGTACTCGATGCCGTTCTCGGTCCGAATGTCCTGGTGCTGCCAGATGTAGTTCTCGTGCGATTCCATGATGCGCACGCCCGCGAAGCCCAGATTGTTGAACGGCGTGTGGTGCCCGCCCCGCCCGAAGCGGTCGAGCCGGTAGACCATGCGCGCGTCGAGATTGGTGAAGTAGGTCGCGGTGATGCGGTCCACGTACCGCGCGAGCTGCCGCGACGGCCCGTCCACCTCACCTCCGTGCGAGCGGTAGTTCCACCCCTCGGGGCGATAGTCCGGGAGCGGCGTGGCCTGGCTGAAGACCCGGAACACCGTGTTGTTCACGACGCCGTCGATGCCGCGAATGTTGCCGATCATGTCGTTGTTCAACACGCCGACGATGTCCCACCCCTCGTCGCGGGCCGCCTCGGCCATGTGCTGGCCGCCCCAGAGCCCCTGCTCCTCGCCCGACAGCCCCGCGAAGACGATGCTCGCAGCGAAGGGGCGTTGCTCGACCAGGATGCGCGCAGCCTCGATGACCCCGGCCATGCCGCTCGCGTTGTCGTTGGCGCCCGGCGCGTCGACCTCGCCGTCGCTGCCGTTCGAGGCGCGCGAGTCGATGTCGCCGGTCATGATCACGTACCGGTTCGGGTCCAGCTCGCCCCGAAGCGTGGCGATCACGTTGACCACGTTCACGCCCTCGTCGCCCAGGCGCCCGCCCGACTCCACGCGGCCCAGGTAGCGCACCTCGAGGCAGCCCCCGCACGACGCCGAGATGCGGTCGAACTCCGCCTTGATCCAGCGCCGCGCCGCCCCGATGCCCCGCGTCTCGGAGAGCGTGTCGGACATCGTGTTGCGGGTGCCGAAGCCCGCGAGCCGACGAATGTCGGCTTCGACGCGCTCGGGCGACGACGCCTCGATGATGTCGTAGACGCGAAGATCCGCGGCCGGCGGAACCGTCGCGGTGGCCTGGGCGCTCGCGGGCGCGGGCGCGCAGAGTAGAAGGGCCGGCAGGAGAGCGTAGAACGGGGTCTTCACGGGGTGGTTCCTCCAAGTGTGCATGGTCACGACTCGTCCTTCCAGACAATCAAGAGCTTGCCGTAGTTGAGATTGGCCTCCATGCGCCGGTGCGCCTCAGCCGCGTCGGCGGGCGCGTAGCGCGCCTCGACGACCGGCGCGAGCCGGCCGCGCTCGAAGAGCGGTACGAGGTGTCTACGCACGGCCACCGCCAGCGCCGCCTTCTCGTGCGCGGGCCGGGCGCGCAGCACCGTGCCGGTGACCGAGGCCCGCCGACTCATCAACGCGCGCAGATCCAGCGACGCCGAACGCCCCGACGGTACACCGACGACGATCCATCGGCCACCCGTGGCGAGGCACCGCAGGTTGCCCTCCGCGTACGCGCCGCCGACGAGGTCCAGAATCACGTCGGCGCCCCGGCCCTCGGTCGCCTCGAGCACCGCCCCCGCCCAGTCGCGCTCGCCTCCGCCGGCGACCGCGACGTCGAGGCCGAGGGTGCGCGCCCGCTCGAGCTTTTCGGCGGTGCGCGAGGTGCCGACCGAACGAGCCCCTACGGCTCGGGCGATCTGGACCGCGGCCGTGCCGACCCCGCTCCCGGCGGCGTGCACGAGCACGGTTTCGCCGGCGCCGAGGCGGGCCTGGCCGACGAGCGCGTCCCAGGCGGTGAAGAAGGCCTCGGGCACGGCGCCCGCCTCGACGGTGGCGAGGCTCGCGGGCACCGGCACGACCTCGTCGGCCGGCACGACGAGCGCCTCGGCGTAGGCGCCTCCGCCCGCGATCCCCATGACGCGCGCACCGGTCTGCCACCCCACCACATCCGGGCCCACGGCCTCCACCACGCCCGCGTACTCGAGGCCCGGAATGTCGTCCGGCCACCCCGGCGGCGCGGGATAGTGGCCCCTGCGCTGGCTGAGGTCGGCGCGGTTCACGCCGGACGCGTGGACGTCGACGCGCAGCTGCCCCGGGCCGGGCTCGGGCAGAGGTCGCTCGACGAACTCGAGCACCTCCGGCCCGCCCGGCTCGCGAATCCGGATCGCCTTCATGACCCTCCTGGCCATTCACCCGCTCCCCACGTACGCGTAGCTTGACGGAGTCGTGCAAGAGTATCACGCTCCGGGCCGATCATGGAACTGCCACTCCCCCTCGACCGCCCGCTGGTCTTCTTCGACCTGGAGACCACCGGGCTCAACCTCGTCTCGGACCGCATCGTCGAGATGGCGCTCATTCGCGTCACTCCGCGAGGCGACGTCCTGGAGCGCGTGCGCAGGTTCAATCCGGGGATTCCCATTCCCGCCGAAGCCACCGCGGTCCACGGCATCACCGACGAAGACGTGAAGGACGAGGCCCCGTTCGGGCGTCGCGCCCGGGCGCTCGCCGACCTGCTCGACGACGCCGACCTGGCGGGCTTCAACATCCGGCGCTTCGACCTGCCCATGCTGCTCGCCGAGTTCCAGCGCGCGGGCGTCGCGTTCGATACGCGCGGACGCCGGCTGATCGACATGCAGATGATCTTCCACCGCGAGGAACGCCGCGACCTCTCGGCCGCGGCGCGCTTCTATCTCGGCCGCGAGCACCCCGAGGCGCACAGCGCGCTCGGCGACATTCGGACCTCGGCCGCGGTGCTCTCGGCGCAGCTCGAACGCTACGGCCATCTGCCGCGCGACCTCGACGGGCTCCACGCCTACTGCGACGAGTACGCACCTTTCGAGACCCCGCTCGAGCGATGGTTCGAGACGACCGACGAGGGGCTCATGTTCCGGCGAGGCAAGCACCGCGGACGCTCGCTCGAGCAGATCGCGCGAAGCGACCCCGGTTACCTCGAATGGATGCTCGGCGTCGACGACATGGATCCCGAGCTCTCGGAGGTGCTCGACCGAGCGCTGCGGGGGCCGGGCGAGCCCTGACCGACACGGTCGAAGCCCGTCCGCCTGGCCCGCTCGGCCGGAAACCCTACAAACGATGGGGCGGCAGACCCGGTTTGTAAGGTTGACCGGCCTGCGGCCGGCTTTTCGTACAAAGGAGCCCGCATCGGAGCGCGTTTGTAGGGTTGTCGGGCTGCGGCGGGCCCACCGCCCGCTCGGCCGCGCGCGCGGTGGTTGCCCCGGGCGAGGGCCCGGACCTACCATCGGGTCGTACCACCTGGACAGTGATCCCCACGGAGAGAACCCGGATGCACCGCGTCGACACCTCGGGCCCCACCCGGCCCGCCGCCCTCGCCCCGATCGCCTTCCTTGCCGTCGTCGCCGTCGTGGCGCCCCCTGCCGCCGCGCAGACCGCGCTCACCACGGCCGACCTCGAGAACCTGCACCCGCGCGAGATCGGGCCCGCGGTCACGGGGGGGCGGCAGCACAACGTCACCGCCGACCCGGCGAACCCGAGCGTGCTCTACGTCGCGTCGGCCTCGGGTGGACTCTGGAAGAGCGAGAACCGCGGGCAGAGCTGGCGCAATCTGACCGACCACCTGCCTGTGAGCACCTTCGGTGACGTGCATCTCGCCCCGTCGAACCCGCAGATCGTGTACGCGGGCACGGGTGAAGAGAACAACCGGCAGTCCACGTCGTGGGGCAACGGCGTGTACCGTTCCGACGACGGCGGCGAGAGCTGGCGCCACCTGGGGCTCGACGGCACGCACCACATCGGCCGGGTCCAGGTACACCCGACCGACCCCGACGTCGTGTACGTCGCGGCGCTCGGCAACCTGTGGGCGCCGAGCGCGGACCGCGGCGTGTACCGGAGCCGTGACGGCGGCCGGAGCTGGGACCGCGTGCTCTTCATCGACGAGCACACGGGCGCCGTCGAGCTTCAGCTCGACCCACGGAACCCCGAGACGCTTTACGCCGCCATGTATCAGCGTCAACGCAGGGCGTGGGGATTCAACGGCGGCGGGCCCGGGAGCGGCATCTACAAGACGACCGACGGCGGCGAGAACTGGACCGAGCTGACGAACGGGATTCCGGAAGG
>CBFGQV010000185.1:0-6157 GCA_965651045.1 uncultured bacterium | reverse complement strand
CTTAGGCTACGCCGCCCCGACCTGCTACGCCAACCGACCTGCTGCGCCACCCGGCCTGCTTCGCCGGGCCGCCGCTCCCGGCCGCCCCGCCGCCCCCTACCCTTCCAGCCCCAGCACCCGCGCCGCGTTCCCGCCGAGCACCGCGGACTCGACCTCCGGCCCGAGCCCGAGGCCGCGCACGGCCGCGAGCGCATTCTCGACGCTGCCCACCTCGTGCGGGTAGTCCGATCCGAACACCAGGCGGTCGTCGCCCATGAACGCGCGCGCCATGCGGAGCGCGTCGGGCTGGAAGTTGACCGTGTCGACCAGGCAGTGGCGGCGCAGGTACTCGGACGGCTTCCGGTCGATGTGCTCCTGGCACTCGCGGTACGCCTCGAACCCGCGATCCATGCGCTCGACCAGGTAGGGCGCCGTGCCGCCGAGGTGCCCGAGCACGAGCGTCAGCCCCGGGTGCCGCTCGAAGACGCCCGAGAAGATCAGGCGCGCCACGGCGACCGTGGTGTCGAAGAGGAATCCCAGGATCGCGGTCAGCCGGTAGGCTTCGATGCCCTCGAGCGCCCGGGGGCTCGTCGGGTGAATGAAGGCCGGCGCCCCGCGCTCGGCCAACAGCGCCATGAGCGGGTCGTAGGCGGGGTCGTCCAGGTGCCGGTCGTTCACGTGCGAGAACAGCAGCACGCCCTTGTGGCCGAGCTGGGTCAGCGCGCGCTCGGCCTCGCGCACTGCGGCGTCCGGGTCCTGGAGCGGCAGCGCGGCGAGCGGCGCGAAGCGGCCCGGGTAGCGGGCGGCCCCCTCGGCGAAGGCGTCGTTCACGAGCTCGGCCAACGCCACCCCGCGCGCCGGCTCTTCGACGTGAACACCGGGCGTGGTCAGGCTGAACGCGTGCACGTCGACGCCGCTCGCGTCCATCACCCGCACGCGCTCGTCCAGGTTCCGATGCCCTTCGGCCACCACGTTGTAGTCGCCCGGATAGTGGATCAGCGTGCGGCCCGCCGCATCCCTTTCGGCGCGCACGGCGCCCCGCCCCGTGGCGAGCTCGGCCAGGTAGGATTCCGGATAGTAGTGGTTGTGGAAGTCGACGATCATGAGGCGCCAGCGTTTCGAGACGAGGTGGAGCGCGAACGGAAGAAGAGGAAGTAGAAGGGCAGTCCCGACAGGGCAAGCAGCACGCCCACCATGGTGTCGCCGAACGAGTAGACCACCGAGTTCACCAGGTACCAGGCGAAGACCACGAGAAACGCGATCGGCGTCAGCGGATAAGGCCGGACCCGGTACGGCCGCGCGAGTCCCGGCTCCTTCCGGCGCAGCACCATGAGCGCGACCACGCCGAGCGACAGGAAGAAGTAGTTCGGAAAGGCCGTGTACGTGACGATCTGCCGAAAGGTGCCCGAGAGCGCGAAGGCCGACGCCCAGGTCGCCTGCGCCGCGATCGCCCAGGCGGGCGTGCGAAAGTGTGGGTGCACGCGCCGCACCCATCCGAAGAACAGCCCGTCGCGCGCCATGGCGAAATAGATGCGCGGTATGCTGAGCATCTGCGCGTTCATCGTGCCGAGCGCCGACATCATGACCGCGAGCGTGATGAACGTGGCGCCCCAGGGGCCCAGCAGGTGCTCCATCACGTCGGCCGCAGGGCGTTCGCTCGCCTGCAACTGCTCGAAGGGGATCGCGGTCAGATACACCACGTTCGCGAGCACGTAGAGCAGCAGGACGATGCCCAGCCCGAAGAAGATCGAGCGCGGCACGTTGTGCTCGGGGGATCGCACCTCGCCCGCTACGTACGTCGAGTACCACCAGCCGTTGTAGGCGAAGAGCGCCACGATCATGGCCGTGCCGAAGGCGCCGAGCGTGGCCGCGGCGCCCAGGCCCGGAGGCAGGAAGGGTGCGAGGCCGGCGCTCGCGGTGAGGTCACCGGCCTCGGCGCCGCCCGCGGCGGCCGCTCCCGGCCCGAGCGCGAACCCCACGAACACCAACGTGGCCAGCGCCCCGACCTTGAGCACGGTCAGCGCGACCTGGACCCGGCCCCCGTGGGTGACGCCCACGATGTTGACCGTGGCGAGCGCGGCGATGCTCGCGACCGCCAGGCCGCGCTGCTGCCAGACGCCCCACGGCACGAGACCCTCGAGGAAGTAGCCCGCGTAGATCGCGAACGCCGTCGCGACCGCCGCCTGGACCCCCGTGAGCACCACGAAGAACATCGCCCAGCCGAACAGGAAGGGCACGAGGTCGCCCCCGAACGCGCGGCGGAAGTACTCGTACTGCCCGCCCGTGCGGGGCAGCGCCGCGCCGAGCTCGGCGTAGCACAGGCCGCCCGCGAGCGCGAGCAGCCCGCACACCACCCATACCGCGAGCGAGAGGCCGGGTGCACCCACCTGCGCCGCGACGATGCTCGGGCTCACGAAGATACCCGTGCCGATCACCGTGCCGGCCACGAGCGCGGTCGCGCTCCAGGGGCCGAGGCCGCGGATCAGGTCGGGGGTGGCGGGGGAGTCCTCGTGTCTGTGACCGTTCACGGCACGCGCCCGGCCTCGAGGCCTTCGAGCAGGTCCAGAAGCCCCGCTGCTTCGTAGGCGCGGTTCCGCTTCGCGCTCGACAGGGGTTCGAGCACGCCGCAGGCCACGAGCTGGTCGATGGCGTTGTGGATCGCGGCCTTGGCTCGCCCGGTGGCCGCTTCCGCCACCGGTGCCGTGAGCACCGGGTGCTCGGGCAGCACCTCGATCACGGCCCAGGCCGCGGCGTCGGACCGTGGCGCCGGACCCTCGGCGAGCGCTCCTTGCCACGTGTCCATCAGCGCACGCACGGCGTCGAGGTACGCGCGTGCAAGTCCCGCTGCGCGTGCGGCGGCGGATGCGAAGTGCTCGATCCAACCCACCACGTCGCCGGACCGGAACGCGGTCAGCCCCTCGATGTATCGGTCCCTTCCGCTGGCCAGCACCACACTGATGGGCGGCACGTAGGCGGGGGCCAGGCCGCGCTGCCGGAGCACCACCTGCACGAGGGCGCGCCCGGTGCGTCCGTTCCCGTCGTCGAACGGGTGAATGGTCTCGAACTGCGCGTGCGCGAGCCCCGCCTGAACCAGGGGCGGCAGCGACTCGTCGGCGAGAAAGGCGCAGAGGTCGTCGAGTAGTTCGCCGACGCATTCGGGTGGCGGAGGTACGAAATCGGCCCCACAGGGGTTGTAGTCGTTTCCGCCGATCCAGTTCTGGCCCGTCCGAACGACCCCGGCGAGATGCGGGGTCGGCGAGCCGGACATGAGCGCCCCGTGAATGGCGGTGATGTGTTCGGTCCCGATGCGCGTCGCTGCCGTGCTCTCGTCCACGGCGAGCTGCATGGCGTCGATGTTGTGCAGTACCTCACGCACGGTCATCGAGACGCGGGCACCGTGATCCAGCTTCGCAGCGCCGCGCGCCAGTTGACGCACACCGACCTGCAGCCCCTCGACCTTCGACGACGCAATGGACTCGGTGCGCAACAGTAGGCGGGCCATAGGTGCGAGAGCCGGGCTTGCCTCTGCGTTGAGGCGCACGATGGCCTGCTCGGCGTCCGACACGACCCCCGCGACCTCGGCCGGCAGCGCGAACTCGGCCCCGACCAGCGCATCGGGAATGAACGCCTCGTACCGACACGCCGCGCGATACTTCGCGGGCGCGTGCAAGGTGGGATTCCACGTCCAGTTTCTGGAAACGAGCCTTCCGCGCATCCTGAACGAGCCCTCGTCGTTGGTTCAGGTTACCCAGCATCCTGAACTAACATGACGATCGAGGACAGGATCGCAAGCCGGTCGTTCAGTGCAGGACGAAGTCCTGTACGAGCGTGTCGGCCTGGAGCCATCGTACCGAGATGCCCGGTACGGTCACGGTGTCGATTCCGGTCTCGCTCTCGGCGATCAAGACCGCGCACGCGACCATCAGCTCCGATCCCCTACCGCCGCCCCAGCCGGCGAAACCGTCGAGAAAGAGCGTGTATTCGCCCGATTCGTCGCTCGTCGTCTGGGCCTGCGAGAACAACGGGCCGGACCCGCAGGCATTCGACGCGTGCGTCCGACCGCGAATCGTCGCGCCAACCACCGGCGCTCCGTCGAGCAGCACGCGGCCCTGGAAGTGAGGGCCGCTGTACCCTTCGGGAGAGAGGCCGACGGGTTCGGTGCAGGCGACGGCGGCCAAGAGAACGGTGAGGGTGGCGCGGCGAATCATGGAAGGACGATAACTCGCGCATCGTGATGCCGCACCCCGGACCGGCGTAGGCATCCGGCGAATCCCTGGGGCCGCGTTGAACGTATGGTTTAGTCAGCGATAACCAAGTTGGACCTTCGTAATCATTGCGACAAGGCCGAGATGTAACATGAAACGCAACACGAAGTCGAGGTGGTGGATGCTGCACGGTCGTATCGGAAGCGCCCTGGTGGCTGCGCTTATCGCGGGGTGCTCCGGCGACCGGGCGGGCTCGACCACTGGCGACACCGAGGCGGTTCGTGTGCTGCCGGTGACCCAGGGCGTGGTCGTGGGCGCGGAGATCGACGCAGACTCCCACACGCAGTTCACCGACGTGCTGGACGTGCGCCCCATGGTGGACGGCGGCTTCTGGGTGATCGACGGAAGCGCCACCCGCCGCATACGGCGCTTCGACGCCCAGGGGAACTGGCTCGGCGAGGTCTCGCGCGAGGGCGGCGGCCCGGGCGAGTTCTCCAACCCCGACAGGCTGGTGCAGCTACCCGACGGCCGGGTCGCCGTGCTCGATCCGGGCATGCCGGGCCGGGTTCAGATCTTCGGGCTCGACGGAAGCTGGAGCGAGACCCTGGACCTCGGGCGAGAGCAGTTCTGGGACGCCCGGGGGGATCTTCTCGTGGACGACACCGGCCGGCTCTGGCTTCCGCTGATGGACATGGACGAGGCGCGGGCCGAACGACAGCGCTGGCTCCGCATCGGGCTCGGGCCCGCACCGAGCGGAGCGGATACGGTGGTGGCGCCCGCGGTCTCGTGGCTCGAACCCGACGTCTCCCGACCGGACACCCCGATGCCCGCACCGTACGCCGCCGACGTGCAGTCGGTCGTGGGCCCGGCGGGATCGCTCTGGATGGCGCGTACGGATCGCTACGCGGTGCATCGCGTTCCGCTCGATGGTGAGGCCGACACGGTCCCTGAGCTCGAAGGCCCCCCGGGCGAGCGCGTCGAGGTGTCGGCCGACGAGCGCCGAGACCGACGCCTGGCCATGGAAGAGGTGGCGCGCGAGTTCTTCGGCGAGGGAGTGCGGCTGCCCGAGATCCCCTCGCACAAACCCCACATTCAAGAGATGCGCGCCACGAGCTCCGGCCACCTGCTGGTTCGTCTGCACACGCCCTCGACCTTTCAGGGCGAGGAGTGGGGCGAAGTGGCCGGGGTCTGGGACCTCTTCGATCTGTCCGATGGAAGCTACGAGGGCCGCATCGAGCTACCCGGCGAGCACGAGCCCTTCGACATGGTCGGCGACACGCTCTGGACGCTCTACCGAGACACACTCGGCGTCGAGTCCGTGCGCAGCTACCGGGTCGGCCACGGCGGCCGATGATCGAGTGAGCCGGGTGGGTCTCGAACCCACGACCTACGGATTAAAAGATCGATCCAGGTAGTGTGGCGGCGTTCTCTCTCGTTGCTTAACGTACGGTGCTGACAGCACTTGGATCACCTGCGAGTTGCTTCGCGATCGCGACCATTCAGCGGCGTTTCGGTGTGTCATGCACGATGGGTGCACGAATCACCGACTAAGCTACCGCCTCGAGGTCCAGAATGAAGAAGTGCAGACCATCGGGCCTCGCACCGCGCCAGGGTCTCCTGGGGCGATGTCTGCCGACAAGCGGGCGCCGGAGTCCCGGTCACGCTTAGCAACATCCGGCAAAGCCCCGAGTGGCCCTTGTACCCGGCCCTCCATGCGAGCGCCTCGAGCGAGGGAGCCTCGACAGCCAGGTGAACAGCGGCCTGCGTGGCGAGCCAAAGTCTACTCATCTCAGGGATCCGGATTCCTGCGTCCTTCGCTCGAAGAGGCCCTCGATCGACCCGAGGACTTCGGGATCGCTCACGGCGCCCAGCCCGATTACGCCCACGCCCAGCGCCTGAGCCTCCGTGAGCCAGGTCTGGAAGGCTCCACTACGTCGCGGGCCCACATGCGGGCATCGGCCGAACGCCCTCTC
>CBFGQV010000184.1:0-6160 GCA_965651045.1 uncultured bacterium | reverse complement strand
CTGGCCGCGTCGTGAGTCCGCAGGGTGGCGGGGCGTCCGACCGCGTTTCCGCGGAAACGTCCGCCGGCGAGCGGCTCGTGCTCGGCATCGACCCCGGCACCGCGGTGACCGGGTACGGCGTCGTCGTGCGCGCCCCCGGCGGTCGCGTGCGGCTGCTCGAGTGCGGCGTGATCCGCACCTCGGCGGGTGAGCCGTTGGCCCGGCGCATTCGCGACGTCTTCGAGGGCATCGGCGGGCTGCTCGAGCGGCACCGCCCCCACGCCGTCGCGGTCGAAGACGTCTACCAGGGCAAGAACGCGCGGAGCGCCCTCACGCTCGGCCACGCGCGGGGCGCGATCCTGCTGGCGGCGAGCCTGCACGAGATCCCCATTGCCGAGTACACGGCGCCCGAGGTCAAGAAGGCGGTCGTCGGCACCGGGCGAGCGACCAAGGACCAGGTCGGCTTCATGGTGCAGCAGCAGCTCCGCCTCAAGGCGCCGCCCTCGCCCGAAGACGCCGCCGACGGTGTGGCCGTCGCGCTCTGCCATTGCCTGATGGGGTCCTGGCCCCGAGGGTGACCGCGCGTGTATGTTCGGTAGACCCGTGACCGAAGAGAACCCAAAGCCCCACGCACCCGAGGCACCGGCCCGGCGATGATCTCACGACTGAAAGGCACCCTGCTCACGCGCACCCCCGAGCGCGTCGAGGTCGAGACGGCGGGCGGCGTGGTCTACGAGGTCGAGGTGCCGCTCACGGTCTTCCAGCGGCTGCCCGCGGTCGGCACGGCAGTCGAGATCCGCACGCTCCAGGTCGTGCGCGAGGACTCGATGAGCCTGTACGGCTTCCTGGACGCGCTCGAGCGCGAGATCTTCCGGCGGCTGCTCGGCACGAGCGGCGTGGGCGCCAAGCTCGCGCTCTCGATGCTCTCGACCTATACCGCGCAGCGGCTCGCCCGGGCGCTGGTCGAGAAGGACGTGACTGCGCTCAAGCAGGTGAGCGGCGTGGGCAAGAAGACCGCCGAGCGCATCGTGCTCGAGCTGGCCGACAAGGTCGTCGATCTCGCGGTGGGGGATGCCCTCGACGACGCCGCGGACGCCACGGGCGGCGTGCGCGGGAGCCAGGCGGCGGTGCAGGCCCTGGTGGCGCTCGGCTACTCGTTCACGGACGCCGACGACGCGGTGCGCTCGGTGTTGGCCGACGGCGAGGTGGCGTCGACCGACGAGCTCATTCGGAAGGCGCTCGGGCGCTGACGGAGACGACCGGGTCGTACCCGTCACGGTCGGGCCAGGCCCAGCGGCCCAGGACGTAGGCCGCGAAGCAGGCGCCGCCCAGGAGGGCGCCTTCGACGAGGGAGAAGGTGCGTAGCCAGCCCACGAACCAGATCGCGGCCTCGATCAGGTTGAGCACGCTCGACAGGCTGAAGCCCACGATCGCCCCCAGGGCCTGATCCCTCAGCCACTCACCGACGGAATCGGCGGACGACGTCTCGGCGATCACCGTCCGGACTTCGAGCTCGACGAAGGTCCCGGCAGCGATCGCACCGTAGAATCCCCCGGCGCCGTTGTCCCAGAGCTGGCGCAGGTGCTTGGTGAAGCGGTAGACCAGGCCCTCTTCGCGGTCGGCCACCCACTCCATGAGCAACGTCGCGAGCAGCACGGCCGGCACGAGCGTGCGTGCCCTGAGCCAGACCGGATTCGCGGCGGGCACGACGAGCCAAGCAACGGCGAGGGTGACGGCGGTGAGGGACAGCGCGAGGAGCAGCCGCGGCACGATCGGAGTTCGCATCATCGTCGAAGGGTGGGGGTTCGGTGGGTCTACGCACCAGACCCGGCCGTTCTTCGCCGTCCGTTCCTTGCCCCCCGAAGGTCTCCCGAACATCTTCCACCCATGACCGACCGCACCGAGATCACGACGCCCGAGGCGCTGGGCGACGAAGCGCAGACCGAGGCCACCCTCCGCCCGCAGCGGCTCTCGGAGTTCGTGGGCCAGGCCCGCGTGCGGGAGTCGCTGTCCATCGCGATCGAGGCCGCCAAGCAGCGCCGCGATCCGCTCGATCACGTGCTCTTCCACGGGCCTCCGGGCCTCGGCAAGACGACGCTGGCGTCGCTCATGGCGCGCGAACTCGGGGTGAACATCAAGACCACCTCGGGGCCCGTGCTCGAGAAGCCCGCCGACCTGGTGGGCATTCTTACCAACCAGCGTCAGGGCGACATCTTGTTCATCGACGAGATCCACCGCCTGCGGCCGATCATCGAAGAGTTCCTGTACCCGGCCATGGAGGACTGGCACGTCGACATTCGGCTGTCCGACGGGCCGCGCGCGCAGACCATGACCATGAAGATCGAGCCGTTCACGCTGATCGGCGCGACCACCCGATTCGGGCTGCTCACGGCCCCCATGCGGGCCCGCTTCGGCATCGTGCAGCGGCTGAACTTCTACCCGCCCGACGAGCTGGCGACCATCGTGAGCCGCTCCGCGTACCTTCTCGACGTCCGCATCACCACCGAGGGCGCCGAAGAACTCGCCCGCCGAGCGCGCGGAACGCCGAGGGTGGCGAACCGGCTGCTCCGGCGCGTGCGCGACTACGCGCAGGTGCGGGCCGACGGCAAGATCGACGTCGAGGTGGCACAGCAGGCGCTCGAGCTGCTCGACGTGGACGAGTACGGGCTCGACGAGATGGACGCCCGCGTGCTCAAGACCATCATCGAGAAGTTCGAGGGCGGGCCGGTGGGGCTCAATTCGCTGGCCGTCGCGATGGGCGAAGACGCCATGACGCTCGAAGAGGTCTACGAGCCCTTCCTGATCCAGGAGGGATTCCTTCAGCGCTCGCCCCGCGGCCGGGTCGCGACGCCACGGGCGTACCGGCGCTTCGGCTACGCTCCGCCGGCCGGGGGCGTCTCCGAACAGGGCGCCCTCTGGGAGGGCCCCGAAAAGGGATGACCGGGCGCGACCTGCCCGCGCTCCGCCGGGGCCGCACGCTGGCCCGTGTGCTGGACGACCTCTTCCGGGTGCCGGGCACGCGCTTCCGCGTGGGGCTCGACCCGCTGCTCGGGCTCGTGCCCGGGCTGGGCGACTGGCTCGGGTGGGCCGCGTCGATCGACCTCATGGTGACCGCCGTGCGCCTTCGGGTGCCGCTCCCGGTCATGCTCCGCATGGGTGCCAACACGGCGTTCGACGCGGTGGTGGGCGTGGTGCCGTTCCTGGGCGACCTCTTCGACGCCGGCTGGAAGGCGAACCGCCGGAACCTCAGGCTGCTCGAGCGGTTCGTCGCCGACCCCGCGGCCACCGCGCGCTCGAGCCGCGCGCTGCTCTGGGGCGTGCTGGGGGGGACCGTGGCGGTGCTGGCGGGGGCAGCGGTGGGCGCTCTGCTGGTGTTCCGGTGGGTGCTGGGGGTGATGTTCTGACGCGGCCCCGCGGCCTTCCTGGCCGATTCAGGCAGGTGCCGGGGGTCGCGACGAAGTGTGGGGGAAGCCGGTGCTGGTGACTCTATGAGGTATCGAAGCGTTGATTGCCGCACCAGGAGGAGCGATGCGAAACCTCGTCGGAGTCTTGGCGATCGGAGTTCTCAGTGTGACCATGTCCGCAGACGTCGGGCTTGCCGAGCGAATGGCCGGTGAAGGTGTCGCGGCGTCCATCGAAGCGCTCTGGGACGGCCGAACTGTCGATTGTGGTTTGGAGTGGACTTGCCTCGCGGCGAAGCACAGGATCGAGAACACTGGTCCAGTGGGCGATTGGGCCGGGCCGCACCAGTGCTGGGCACCAGCGACCCACTCGGGACCACCGTGCAATCCGACCTTCGTGACCGCGGACGAGTTGCGCCGGATGACGCGAGACGAAGCCCTTGCATACGCATCGCGGAAGGAAGGGAACGTCGTGCTCAACGTGCGATGGAACGCCTTGGATGTGCTCAGCTGTACTGGCGAAGTGATCGTGGCCCGCGTACCGCTCGAGTATCTCGCAGAATGAACGGAGCCCTGGCTCATCGTCTACTTATTCTGGGTGTCCTGGCCGGCCTGGCTGCTCCGGGCTCCGCCGCCGCTCAGGAGATCATTCCCGACGCCGAGACGTGCCCGGAATGCACGCTCGAGTTCCGAGAGGTGCGGCGGCTCGGCGACCAGCCCGGCCAGGAACTCTACGCCGACATTCATCGGTGGCTGGTCGAAGACGACTCGGGCCGCACCTGGGTACCGAACGTCGGCCAGGGAAGCGGGCACGTGATCCAGGTCTACGACGAGGACGGGCGTTACGTCGATTTCGAGCGACGAGGTGACGGACCGGGCGAGTTCCGCATGGTCAACATGCTGGTGTGTACGTCGAGGGGAATCTTGCTCTTCGATCGAAGCACGGTGAACCTCATCGACCCCCAGGCATGGACCTCGACGTTCGTCCTTCGTGACGACGAGATCGGCTACCACCAACGTGCGATGAACGGCCTCGAGGTCGCGGACGGTCACATCTGGCTCGCCTCACCGCTACGCCACCCCGACTACCTGGGCTTCCCGATCGTCACACTCGACCTCGAGGAAGGGCGCTACGGGCCGGCCTTCGGCAAGGAGGTCGAGCACTACGATCGCGCGGTCGAGCGCCACCTCAGCCGGTACCTCGTGGCGCTCGACGGCCAGCGCGTGGCAACCGTCGGCGAGTGGGCGTACGAAGTGCGCATTCGCGCTCTCAACGGTCGTGCGCTGCGCCATTTCGTACGCGATGCACCCTGGTTCCGGCCCGTCGGCGAAAACGATCCCATGGTTCTGGTGTCGGCGGTGAAGGCCCTGGACCCCCACACGCTCGCGGTCTTCATATTGGAGCGGGACCCAGAGGCCCCGCCCGCGGTCGAAGAGGGAGATCGACGGAGCACCGACGAAGAGTGGAATGCCATCGTCGAGGTGTTGGACCTGCGGCAGGGGCGTGTGCTCAAGCGCCTGAGAATGCCCGAGCCGGTGGTCGCCACCGTCTGCCCCACTGGCCGGGTGGTGACGTCGGCCCTGGCCCCCGGTCTGGGCATCGACCACCTACGGCTCTACGAGGTGCTCTGGGAGCGGAGGCCGTAGGTCGTTTCAGCGCTCGATCCAGGGTACCTCGTCGAACGCCCGGTCGAACGTCATGATGCGCTTGATACCTCTGCGCTCCATCACGGCCAGATGGAGCGCGTCCCGTGCCGAACGCACATACGGCTCGGCGAGTAGGTCCTTGGCCCGCTCCACGTCCTGCGCCTCGACGGAAAGGACCTCGTCGACGATGCCGAGGACCGCATCGAAGGCGGGCTGAATGGCGTCGGGCCGGCGGATCGCCGTGTAGCGATGCAGGATCTCCTGCAGCACCTCCGCGCTCGTCACGAGCACCTCGTCGGCCGCGATCGCGTCTTCGACCTGGCGGAGGGCCTCGTCCTTGTTGGGGTGAGGGGCCCCGACGAGGTACATGGGAATGTTCGAGTCGACGAAGATCACGCCGACGTTCCGTAGCCCTGTTCGATGTCGCGGATCATCTCCTCGACTTCGCCGGTGGGGAACGCATGCCGGACTGCCTCGTGCAACGCTGCCCGTTTCCGGTCCGCGTCGCGTTGCGTGGCCCGCGTGCGCGCCTCGGCGAGCGACTGACGCACCCAGTCGGAGAGGCTGAGCCCCCGCCGCCGGGCGGCCCGCTTGATCTCTCGGTATTCGCGGTCGTCGAACTCGACGTTGAGGCGTTTACTCATGTCTTGAGTATCACACCACCGAGAGCTTTCGGAAAGGCCCGCGAGGCCGTCGGCTCGCTACCCGCCGAACCACAACCTCACCGCGAACAGCACCACCGTCACCGTCACCACCTTCCGGATCCAGCGCTGGCCGCGCACGGCGGTCAGGTGCACGCCGAACTGGCCGCCCAGCAGGTTGCCGGCGGCGAGCGCCGCTCCGAGCGCCCAGTCGACCATGCCCGCCCGGGCGAAGAGCGTCAGCGAGAGCGGCGTGAAAAGCAGCACGATCGTGACCTTGAGCGCGTTGCCGCGGACGAGGTCGAGGCCCGCGGCCGTGGTCACGGCCAGGATCACGAAGCCGACCCCGGCCTGAATGAAGCCACCGTAGAAGCCGAAGCCGAGGACGCCGGCCATGAACCACCAGCGCCGGGCGCCCTCCGGGGGCGGCGGCGCCTCGCCTCCCCGCTCGGGCAGCGGGCGCCAGATCATCCACGCGGCGACGCCGACCAT
>CBFGQV010000183.1:0-6208 GCA_965651045.1 uncultured bacterium | reverse complement strand
GCCACTTCGGCGTTCATGCCCGGCTTCAGAAGCCCGGCGCGGTTGTCGAGCGTCACGATGACCGGGAACATGGTCACGTTCTGCTGCACCACCGCCTGCGGCTCGATCTTCTCGACCGTGCCGGTGAAGGTGCGGTCCGGAAAGGCTTCGACGGTCACCGACGCCTGCATGCCCGCCCGCAGGTCGCCCATGTCCGTCTCGTCCACGAGCGTGCGCACCTGCATGGCTTCGAGTGTCGCCATCACGAAGAGCACGGACCCGCCGCTCACGTTCTGCGAGGCGGACTGGATCACCGTACCCTCTTCCACGTTCCGCTCGAGGATCGTGCCTGCCAGCGGGGCACGGATCGTCACGTCGTTCAGCTGGAGCTGCGCCAGGTCTTCGTTCGTCTCGGCCTTCACCAGGTTGGCCTCGGCGTTCGCCGCCTCGAGGCTCGCCGACTCGAGCTCCTGCTGCGTGATGACCCCCGCCGCCAGCAGTTCGCGCTGACGCTCGAGCTGTTGCCGGGCGATCTCGGCGCGCGCCCGCGCGACCTCGAGGTCGGCCGCGGCCTGGTCGTACCGATTCCGCACGTCGCGCGGATCCACCTCGGCGAGCAGGGTGCCCGGCTCGACCTGATCACCCACGTCGACGTGCAACCGCAGAATCTCACCCGACGCCTTGGACTTCACCTCGACGCGCCGGATCGGCTCGACGGTTCCGGTCGCCTCTGCGGTGATGCGCAGATCGCCCCGCGTCGGCTGGGTGGTCTGGTACTGATTGACCGGGTCGGCCGAGCCCGTGTTGCACGCGCTCACCGCCACCGCGAGGGCCAGAGCGAACCCGGCCCGGATCGTTCTATGCTTCATCGGATCGCTCCGTTGGTCTCGTTGAGGAAGTCCTTCTCGATGACGCCGTCGCGCAGGTGGACCTGCCGCTTGGCGTACTCGGCGATGTCGTGCTCGTGCGTGACCAGCACGATCGTCTGACCGTGGTGGTTCAGGTCGGTGAAGACCTGCATGATCTCGGTCGAGGTCGCCGAGTCGAGGTTGCCGGTCGGCTCGTCGGCCAGGAGCAGAGCCGGCTCGTTCACCAGCGCCCGGGCGATCGCCACGCGCTGGCGCTGACCGCCGCTGATCTCGGGGGGCTTGTGGTCCATGCGATCGGCGAGCCCGACCAGCTCGAGCTTCGAGGCCGCGCGCTCCCGCCGCTCCTTCGCCGGCACGCCCGCGTAGATCAGCGGCAGCTCGACGTTGTGCAGGCAGGTGGCCCGCGGCAGCAGGTTGAAGGTCTGGAAGACGAAGCCGATCAGCTGGTTTCGAATGCGCGCGAGTTCGTCCTCGCCGAGTTCGCTGACCTGGTGACCGTTGAGCCAGTACTGGCCGGCAGTCGGCGTGTCGAGACACCCCAGAATGTTCATGAACGTGCTCTTTCCGGATCCCGACGGGCCCATCAGCGCGACGAACTCCTCGTACTCGATGAGAAGGTCGACGCCGCGCACGGCGTGCACCGTCTCCGCGCCCAGCACGTAGTCCTTGGTGATGCCCTCGGTCCTGATGACCGGGGTCTCGGCACTGGCCTTTCCGCTCATAGCTCTCTCCCCACCACGGCCTCGAGCTCGGCTCGGGCCAGTTCGTAGTCGTATCGCGCGCCCACCAGGTCTACGCGCGCCTGGTCCAGCGCGATCTGGCTCTGCACCACGTCGAAGATGCGGGCCACCCCCACCCGGTACCGCTCCTGAATGACGCGCAGGTCCTCTTCGGCCACGGCGAGCGCCTCGTCGGCGATCGCGATCGCCTGCTCCGCCGTGCGCAGCGCCCGAAGCGCGGCGTCGGCCTCGGCGCGTGCGGCGAGCCGGGCGTCGTCTTCCTGAAGCTGCGCGACGCGCAGCCCTTCTTCGGCCCGCGCCACCGTCGACTCGCGCTGGAAGCCGTTGAAGAGCGGATAGCTCGCCGAGACGCTGACGCTCCAGCTCGTGGATCCCCCGGCGAACGACGCCTCGCGGTTCGACCAGTTGTACCCGGACGACATGCGAAGGCTGGGCCAGTACGGAGCCTTCGACGCGCTGGCGCTCGCCTGCGCGCTCACGGTACCCGCCTCGGCTGCGACCACGCTCGGCGCGCTGGCCACCGCGAGCTGGAGTATCTCTTCGTCGCCGAGCGCCAGCGCCCTCGGGCCCAGCCCCTGCGGGGGCTCGGGCTCGACGCGCCCCGCGATGCCCACCTGGCGACCCAGGTTGACCTGCGCCGTGGCCTGCCCCGACTCCGCCTGGAGCAGGGCCTGGCGTGCGTTCACGAGCTCGAGTCGCGCGCGCAGCGTGTCCGACGTCGTCGCCACCTGCAGGTTCGCCCGCGTGCGCGTGAGCCCGAGGCTCTCTTCGGCCTGCTCCACCCGTTGCCGCGCGACTTCGACGAGCTCGGCCTGACGCAGCGCCTGGAAGAACATCTGCTCGGTGGCCAGGACGACCCCGAACCGCTGATCGACGAAGCGCGCCTCGGCGGCCGAGACGTCGGCCCGCGCGCCGTCGAGCTCGCGAAGCCGACTCAGTCCGCTGAAGAGGTCGTAGCTCGCGCTCAGCCCGGCGCCGTACGAGTTCGCGCTGCCACTGCGAAGCTCACCCGTGGTCGGGTCCCGCTGCTCGGAGCTCCGGACCGACATCGAGCTGGAGCTCGAGAGCGAGGGAAGGAAGGAGCCGACCGCCGTCCGGCGAGCCCAGCCCGCGTTCTCCACCGCCTGCGCGGACTGCGCCATCGCCGGACTCCGGTCGAGCGCGCGCGCTACCGCCTCGTCCAAGGTGATACGGGTGGTGACCTCCTGCGCCCCCGAAGCCGGCGCACCCAGCACCGTCAGGGCCAACAGGCCGGCCAGCACCCTCGAAGTTCTATCGCGTGCCGTCATCGTCGTCGTTCCGTGGTTCATCGTGTGGCCGCTCGTGCGGCGCCCCCTCCGCGTCGTTCACGACTGCGTGGCAAGAAGACAGCGGAGCGCCCGGAAGTGTTAGCCCATACGCACCGCGGGCGTCGGATCCTCACCCGGCCTCGGCGGTACCGAGATGGCCCGACCTGTCTTCCGCCCGACCCGGAGATCCCCATGGAACGCACCTGGAAGGTGGCCGGCATCGCCGGCAGCCTCCGCCGAGGGTCGTTCAATCGAGCGCTCCTCGAGGCGTGCCGTGAGCTCGCACCGGAGGGCCTGGTGCTCGAGATCCTCGAGATCGCCGACGTGCCGCTCTACAACGCGGACCTGGACGACGACGAGCGGCGGCCCCGGGCCGTGGAGAGCCTCAAGTCCGGACTCTCGGCCGCCGACGCCGTCCTGATCGCGAGCCCGGAATACAACTACGGCGTGCCCGGTGTGATGAAGAACGCGCTGGACTGGGCATCGCGTCCGGGCTTCCGGTCACCGTTCTTCCGGAAGCCGACGGGCATCATGGGCGCCGCGCGTGGGCGAAGCGGCACGATGCGCGGGCAGGAACAGCTCAAGCTCCACCTTCTGGGGATGGCCGCGCTGGTCTTCCCGCACCGGGGGGTGGCCGTGGCCAACGCCCCGGAACGGTTCGACGACGACGGCCGACTCACCCACGAGCCCACCCGGGACTTCGTGGCCGATTACCTTCGCGATTTCCGGGACTGGCTCGAATCGGTCGCCTGACTCAGGCGTGGAGGGCCAGCCCTTCGGCGGCGGGCGCCCAGATCGACGGTGCACCGGCCGACACCCGGGGAAGACCCCGGCGCAGCAGGAGTTCGAGCAGAATTCGGGGCACGTTGACGCCACGCGCCACGACCGGCCCGAGCGCCGGCGTGAACCGCGGCACCACGCGCACCAACTCGCTCCGGCCGTCGGCGTGCGCTCGGGTCAACAGGCTCGCCGCATACCGCAACCCGAGCGCCCGAGCGGCCGCGCCCACCCGCCCGAGCGTGTCGGGTCCCGCGACGGCGCCACGCGTCGACGCCCAACGCAGCCCCCCATCACGGTCCACGATCAGGTCCCACCAGGTGTCGGCGGGCCCGGCAGCGCCGTCCGGGGCGCGCGTGGCGGGGTGCGCCGGCCAGGCCCGCGCGAGCGCCGCCGGGTCGGCGCACGCCTCGAGCGTCCAGATCGCCGGAGCGGATACCGCCACCCCGCGCAGGTCGAACACCCACGCGAGCTCGGCCACGGCCCGCAGATCGACGTCACCCGTCGGAATGACCGCGTCGACGTCCAGCTCCCGCGCCAGCTCCAGAATTTCTTCGCCCGAAGCCGCGTCCGAGAGTGGCACGCGGCGATTCGCCGGAAACGATCCGGTGTGGTGGGCGAGCGCGTCGCTCGTCGCGGCACGCACGTCGAGGGGTAGCCGGGTGAGGCCGGCCAGAACCGGCAGCGCCGTGCGGCCGCCGACGGTGACCAGAATGCGGGGTGTCATGGTGGCTCCGGGGTGGTGGGCTCGCGACGCCGACCAACCATAGCACGGCACGTGCCGCGGCCGGGACGTGGCGGAAACCCGCGACGATCGCCGGTGTGTGGCCCCGCCCGGTGCGGCGCGCGCGCTACGGTTCGTTGCGCCGATCGACCTTCGGGACCCTCACGCGCCTGGGGGGTAGGCCTACAGGGGCTCCGCGTCGGAGCCCGCCCGGGAACCGCCCGGAGCCAGACGGAACCGCACTCAGGAGGAATCGAGATTTCCGACCCACGCGTGAACGACCAGATCCGGATCAGCCCCGTCCGCCTCATCGACGACGATGGGGAACAGGTGGGCATCGTGGCACTCGACGAAGCGCGGGAGCGCGCCGAGTCCAAGGGCCTGGACCTCGTCGAGGTCGCCGCCAATGCGCGGCCCCCGGTCGTCAAGATCATGGACTGGGGCAAGCACCGTTACGAAGAGCAGAAGAAGGCGCGCGAGGCGCGGAAGAACCAGACCCATCAGGAGGTCAAGGAGGTTCAACTCCGCCCGCGCACCGACGACCACGACTTCGAGGTGAAGCTGAAGCGGGCCCGCCGCTTCCTCGAAGAGGGCAACATGGTGCGGATCGTCCTGCGCTACCGAGGCCGTGAGCTGCGTAGACCCGAGGTCGGTCTCGCGACCCTCGACCGCATGATCGAAGCGACCGAAGACATCGGCCGGGTGGAGCACCGCACCCGCAACATCGAAGGGCGGCGGCTCGTCGCCATTCTGGAACCATCGGCCCCCTGAACGCGATGACCCCGCACACGCTGCAAACCGTGCTCGTCGGCGTCGACTTGCCCGACGAAGCGCATTCCGACGCCGATCCGGTGCTCGCCACCGCGGTGGCCCTCGCCCACGAGGCAGGGGCCCGCCTGCACGTCGTGCACGCGGTCGAATCGGGCCCGCTCGAGCCGCCCCTTCCACCCTCGCTGAGCGCCGAGATGGAGACGGCGGCCGCGGCGCTGGACCAGTACCTCGACGCGGCGCTGCCCGGCGGCGGCGAGCGCGTCACCCGGTCGGTGCGGCTCGGCAGGGCGCACCACGTGCTCGCCGAGGAAGCGTCGAAGGTCGGCGCGGACCTGGTGGTGGTCGGGCCGCACCGGGGCGGAGACCTCGGCGCGCAACTACTCGGCACGACCGCGGACCGCATGCTCCGCACCCTCGACGTGCCGTGCTGGATCGCACGGGGCCCGCTGGCGCTGCCGCTCCGGCACCTCACGGCCGCCGTCGACTTCTCGCCGGTCTCGGCGCGTGCGCTCGATGTGGCGCTGCGCCTCGCGCGGACGCTCGGAAACGCGGGCCAGGGCGCCGCGCCACCGGACCTCGAAGCCTTGTTCGTAGAGTGGCCGGTCACCCTCGAGGACGAACCGGACCTGGTCGAGAACGAGATCCGACCGCGTCTGCGGCAGGAGGTCGACGAAGCGAGAGCCCGTACGTCACTCGGCTCGGCCGCAACCGTACATACCGCGGTCGAACCCGCCGTCGATCCCTCGCGCGGCATTCTGCGCCGGGCCGACGAGAACGGCACGCAGCTGATCGTGCTCGGCACGCACGGCCGTGGGTGGGTCGCACGCGCGCTCATCGGTGACGTCGCGTCGATCGTGTCGCGCCGGGCACGCACGCACGTCGTGCTCGTGCCTCCGGCACCCGGAACCGACGGGCACTAGGCGGAAGCCCTGCAAAGGCAGCTCGACCGGTGTCGGGTGGCTGAAAGTGTGGGTGCTCGTATGAAGCCCAGGCAGGTGTGGTCAGAGAGTCGCTACGCTCTGTTCGTGGGAAGTGTTGAGGTGGTTGTCTACCGGTGTC
>CBFGQV010000182.1:0-6210 GCA_965651045.1 uncultured bacterium | reverse complement strand
GTGATCGAGGCCGAGGGCATGCCCGAGCCGATCCGGCTCGAGGGCACCCTGGACGAGAGCGGCGACCGCATGACCGGGGGCGGCAGCACGCCCTTCGGCGCGATGACCTTCACCGCGACGCGTACCCCCGGCGACGCCTGGCTGCGTTGGCTCGGAGGTGTACGATGAGCCCCGGAACCCGAACGATGACGAACTCGACCATGCGGCAACGAACCTCGCAGCGCCTCGCGCCCTTCGCCGTCGCGGCGTTCCTGATGGCAGCTCCGCTCGCAACGGCGAGCGCACAGGAGCAGGGCCCCTGGCAGCCGCAGATTCCAGAGGGGTCGGGCAGTTATCCGACCGGCACGGTGCTGATCCAGCAGATCGACTCGATCTGGACCGCGGCTGGCGAGGTACTCACCGACGCCGACATCCTGATCGTCGACGGCGTGATCCGTGAGGTGGGGCCCGGCCTCGAGGCGCCCGCGAACGCGCGCCTGATCGACGGGCGCGGCATGAACGCGATCCCCGGAATCGTGGACGAGCACTCGCACATCGCCATGTCGGCGACCAACGAGTTCACCGCCCCGATGGTGCCCGAAGTCCGGGTCATCGACGCGCTCGATCCCGACGACTTCGGCATCTACCGTGCGCTGAGCGGCGGCATCACGACCGCGCGCATCATGCACGGCAGCTCGAACCCGATCGGCGGGCAGAGCGCGGTCATCAAGACGCGCTGGGGCATGGAGGCGACGCACGATCTGCTCCTGCCCGGGGCGCCCCGGTTCGTGAAGTTCGCGCTCGGCGAGAACGTCACGCGCAAGGGCGGAGGCTTCAACCAGAACAGCCGGTTCCCGCACAGCCGCCAGGGCGTCGAGGCGATCTATCGACAGGCCTTCACGCAGGCCCGCGCCTACCGCGACCTGCACGCGCGCTACGAAGACGACCCCGACTCGTTCGCCGCACCCCCTCGGCGCGATCTGCGCATGGACGCGCTGGTCGACATCATGGAGGGTCGGATTCGCATTCACGCGCACTCGTACCGCTCCGACGAGATTCTCATGCTCATGCGAATCGCCGAGGAGTTCGGCTTCAAGATCGACGTCTTCACGCACATTCTCGAAGGCTACCGCGTCGCCACCGAACTCGCCGAGCACGGGGCGGCGGCGTCGACCTTCACCGACTGGTGGCAGTACAAGCTCGAGGCCTACGACGCGATTCCGCACAACGCGGCGATCATGCACGAGAAGGGCGTGCTCACGGGCATCAACACGGACATTCCGTGGCTGCAGAGCTTCATGGTGCAGGAGATCGCCAAGCCCGTGAAGTACGGGGGCGTTTCGAAGGAAGACGCGATCCGGATGTTCACCATGAACCCGGCGCGCATGATGCACATCGACGACAAGGTCGGGAGCATCGAGGTGGGCAAGCAGGGTGACGTGGTGCTCCTGAGCGGCTCGCCCTTCGACTCGTTCACGCGCGTCGAGAAGACGATCGTCGACGGCATCGTCTACTACGACCTCTCGGCCGAAGAGGAGACGCGGGGCGAGCCGATCATCACGCAGGACGCGGCGATCGCCCCGGCCGCCGACCGCCCGATGATGGAGGCGGCCGACCGGACGGCGGTGTCGGCGCCCGCGTCGGCGTTCACGGGCTCGTCACCGGACGCGCCCGCGCCCACCGTAGGGCCGGCCGCCGCAGCTGCGGCCGCCCAGGAGGCCGGCATCGCGCTCGTCGGCGGCACCGTACACCCGGTCTCGCGGGCGCCGATCGCCGACGGCGTCGTGCTGATTCGCGGCGAGACGATCGAGGCCGTCGGCACGCGGGCGCAGGTGGAGATTCCGGCCGACGCCCGTCGGATCGACGTGAGCGGGCGGCACGTGTACCCGGGCATGATCGACGCGGTGAGCCCGCTCGGACTGCTCAACTTCGGCGCCGTCGGGCAGGCCACCGACCTGCTCGAGGTCGGGCGCTACAACCCGCACGTGCGGGCGATCGCGGCGGTCATGCCGCACTACCCCGACATGAAGGTCGCCCGCATGAACGGCATGACGGCGGCCGGCGTGGCCCAGGCCACCGGGGTGATCCAGGGCACCATGGGCGTGGTCGCGCTGAACGACCAGGACACCTTCGAGCGCGTCGCGATCCGCATGGAGGGGCCGCTCGTCGTGGACTTCCCCGCCCCGCGCGAGGGTGGCGACGACGAGGAGCCCGAGCTCGACGGCGAGCGCATGGAAGAGCTGGTCGAGGTCTTCGAGAGGGCTCGCACCTACGCCGCCGCGCCGAGCACGACCGACGACCCGACCCGCACCTTCGAGGCCAACGTCTGGGGCGGTGACCAGGTCTTCCTCGAGGCCATGGTGCCTGCGGTGACGGGGCAGGTGCCGGTCTTCTTCCGGGCGACCACCGACTGGCAGATTCGACACGTGTTCCTGTTCGTGGAGCGCTTCCCCGAGATCCGGCCCGTGATCCTCGGCGCCACGCAGGCGTTCCGCGTCGCCGACGAGCTCGCAGAGCGCGACATTCCGGTGATCCTGAACATCGAGGCCGCGTTTCGCCCGACCCCTGACCGCGACGACTCGATCACCGCGTCGTACCGCAACGCCGCCCGCCTGGCCCAGGCCGGGGTGCGCGTGGGCTTCGCCTCGGATCAGGGCAACGGCGGCGACGGACTCGCCCGCAACGTGCCCTACGTCGCCGCGTGGTCGGTGGCGTTCGGCCTGCCCGAAGAGGTGGCGCTCCGCGCGGTCACGCTGACCAACGCCGAGATTCTCGGACTCGGCGACCTCATGGGAAGCCTCGACGCGGGCAAGCGGGCCGACGTGATCGTGACCGACGGAAGCCCGCTCCAGTTGCTCACCACGGTCGAGCGCATGTGGGTGGGCGGCGTCGAGGTCGACCCGCTCGACAACAAGCACTCGCGGCTCTACGAGGAGTTCCGGGCGCGGCGGTGAGACGCGCGTGGGCCGGCCGACTGTGAGCCGGGCGAGAGGTCGGCGGCTGGCGCGCGCCCTGCTGGGCGTCGCGCTGGCCGCCAGCGCTGCGATACTTTTCTGGTTCGCCGTCCAGGCCCGAGAGCGGGCGCGCGCCTTCGAGCGTCTTCAGGAGGCGGTGCGCGCGAGCCGCGGCGAGGCGCTCGACTGCCAAGCTGAACTGGGCCGTCGTGAAGACGCCTTCCGCCGGCTCGACGCGCGGGTCGACTCGCTTCGGGCGGCGGCCCGGGACTACGAAGAGCCCGATGCCGAAGGGGTGCCGCGCGTGCCTCGCGAGGAATACGAGGCGTACCTCGAGGGCGTCGAGCGCTACAACCAGAGCGTCGAGGCATGGGAGAGCCGCGCCGAGATGCTTCGCGAGACCGAAGCCTCGTGCCGCGCGACGGTCCAACGCTACAACCTGCTCGCCGATTCGCTTCGGCGCTCCATCGAGGAACGATGAACGAACGATCCGACGATCCCCGAAACGACGCACCTCAGGCCGGCCCCGCACACGGCCCCGGCACCACCAGCGTCTGGGGGGGCGAGTGGGTGCGCCGCCCCGGCGAGCCGACCCAGGTGCCGGTCGTACCCTCGGTGGCGTTCGGCTACCGCTCGCTCGACCGCTGGCTCGACGTCGCGCGGGGCGAGGCGGAGGGGCACATCTACGGCCGCAACACGAACCCCACGGTCGCGGTCTTCGAAGAGAAGGTGCGTCAGCTCGAGGGCGCCGCCGCGGCCACCGCCTTCGCGACCGGCATGGCCGCGATCAGCGGCACGCTTTGGGCGCTGCTCGAGCCGGGGCGCCGGGTGGTCTCGGTCCGCGACACCTACGGCGGCACCAACGTGGTGCTGCGCGAGTACCTGCCGCGGTGGGGGGTCGAAGTGACGCTCTGCCCCACGACCGACCCCGACGCCATCGAGCGCGCCCTCGACGAAGGCTGCGACCTGCTCTACCTCGAGTCGCCGACGAACCCGACGCTCGAGGTGCTCGACCTCGCCCGGCTCGCCGACGCCGGGCGTCGGCGGGGCGCCACCGTGGTGGTCGACAACACCTTCGCCACGCCGCTCAACCAGCGCCCGCTCGAGCTCGGGGCGCACCTCGTGATCCACTCGGCGACCAAGTTCCTGGGCGGACACGCCGACGCGCTCGGGGGCATCGTGTGCGGCGATCACGAACGCGTCGAGCGCATCTTCCGCTTTCGCGAGATCACCGGCGCGAGCCTCCACCCCGAAGCGGCTTACCTGCTACTGCGCGGCCTCAAGACGCTGCACCTCCGCATCGCGCGCCAGAACGAGAGCGCGCTCCGCATCGCCCGCTGGCTCGAGACGCGCCCCGGCGTCGCCCGCGTACGGTACCCGGGGCTGCCGTCGCACCCCGAGCACGAGACCGCCCGCCGCCAGATGGCCGGCTTCGGCGGCGTGCTCTCGTTCGAACTCGAGGGCGGCGCGCCCGCCGTCCAGCGCTGTCTGGAGTCGCTCGAGCTCGCGCACCTCGCCGCGAACCTCGGCGCCGTCGAAACGGTCGCCGGCACCCCCGCGACCACGAGCCACGTCGAGTGCACGCCCGACGAACGGCGCGCCATGGGGATTCCCGAGGGGCTGATCCGGTACTCGGTGGGCGTCGAGGACGCCGACGACCTGATCGCCGACCTCGACCGGGCGCTCGGCGGGTGAGTGAGGCCTCCGCCCCGGAGGCACGAGCGCTCGAGGCACGGGCGCTCGAGGCGCTCGATCTGGAGCGGTTGATCGACGACGTTCGTGCGCTCGTGCGCATTGCGAGCTGGAACGGGCAGGAAGACGAGGCCCAGGCGTTCATGGCCGCCGCCATGCAGGACGCCGGCCTCGAGGTCGACCGCTGGACGCTCGATCTCGACGCGCTGGCCCGGCACCCCGCGTACTCGGCCGAACTCTCGCGGCGGGACCCGATCGGGCTCGTCGCGCGCCTCGAGGGTACGGGGGGCGGGCGCAGCCTGATCCTGAACGGTCACGTCGACGTCGTGCCGCCGGGCGACGAAGCGCTCTGGAGCCACCCGCCCTTCGGCGGCGCGCTGGTCGACGGGCACGTGGTCGGGCGAGGCGCCCTGGACATGAAGGGACAGCTCGTGGCCGGGCTGCATGCGCTGCGGGCGATCCGCGCGAGCGGCGTACGGCTGCGGGGCGACGCGCTTCTCATGAGCGTCGTGGGCGAAGAAGACGGCGGCTCCGGCACCCTCGGTGCGATCATGCGGGGCCACCGGGCCGACGGCGCGATCGTGCTGGAACCCACGGGCTTCGCCGTGGCGCCCGCGCAGGCCGGCGCGCTGAACTTCCGCATCAGGGTGCCGGGGCTCGCGGCGCACGGCGCGCTCCGCGAGGAGGGCGTGAGCGCGCTCGAGAACCTGATGCCCGTCTACCGGGCCATCGAGGACCTCGAGCGCGCCCGGAACCGTGCCCTGGGCGGGGATCCCCTCTTCGCGCGCTACCGCACGCCCTTCGCGATCTGCGTGGGCACGGTCCAGGGTGGGGATTGGGCCTCATCGGTGCCCGATCACGTGACCGTCGAGGGGCGCCTGGGGGTGGCCCCTGGCGAGGTCCCGGCCGACGCCATGCGGGCGCTCGAGGGCGCCGTGGCCGATGCCGCGCGTGCCCACCCCTGGCTTCGGCACCGGCCCCCGACCGTCGAGTGGTGGGGCGGACGATTTCTCCCGGCCCGGACGCCGGTCGATGACCCGCTGGTCGCGACGGTGCGCGACGCCGCCGCCGATACCCTCGACCGCGAGGTCTCCCTCGAGGGCATGCCGTACGGCGCGGACATGGGGCTTCTCGTGCACGAGGCCGGCGTACCCACCGTGCTCTTCGGCGCCGGCGACATTCGCGGCGCGCACCGGCCCGACGAGTCCGTCGCCGTAGCAGACCTCCATGCGCTCGCACGCGCGTTGGTGCGCGCCGTGGTGCGCTTCTGCGGCTGAGGCCGGGCTCAACGCGCCACCCGCATCGGGTGTCTCCCGAACGACCGCCACCGCGACCCGCTCACGAGGCAACCGATGACGTACCGCCGCGCCATCACGACCCTTCCGCTCGTACTCGCGACCGCCGCCTGCGGCTCGATGGACTCGTCCGGGCCCGAACGCGCCGCCTACCTCACCCTAATGGGCGACGATACGCTCGCGGTCGAGTGGCTCGAGGTGGACGACGGTACGGTCGATGCCACGGCGATCATTCGAGGGCAGCGGACGACCTACAACGAGTACCGCCTCGAGATGGACGAGACGGGCGA
>CBFGQV010000181.1:0-6218 GCA_965651045.1 uncultured bacterium | reverse complement strand
AGAGTCGGGTGGGCGCGCGGGAGCGGTGTGGACGGGGCGGACATGCCGAGGAAGGTAGGCGAGGGGCGGCCTCGCCGGAACACGAGGGCCGCCCGGGCACACGAAACGCCCGGGCGGGCCTCCGATGCTCCTCGACCCGTCAGCGGCCGCCGAGGCGGTAGCGAATGCTCACGTTCGCGACGACGTCCTGCTCGCCGGCCTCGACGGGGGTCGCGGCCTCCATCATGTCGGCGGCGGCCCGCATCATGATCTCGTTCCGCACGCGTGAGACGTCGGCCGACGTGTGGACCTCGAGCGGCTCGCCGAGCGCCACGCCGAGGGCGTCGGCCAGCACCCGGGCCTCTTCGTGGGCCTTTTGGGCGGCTTGGCGGAGCGCCTCGAGCCGGGCCTCGCGCGTGTCCTCGGCGTAGAACGAGAGGCCGGCGACCCGGTTCACGCCGGCCGCGACGGCGGCGTCGAGCGCCGTGCCGACCCGTTCAACGTCGTTCAGCGTGGCCACGAGCTGATTGGTGGCGCGGTATCCGACGATGCGCGGCTGGCCTCCTTCGTCGCGCGGTGGCTGCCGGTATACGGGACTGATGTTGTAGCCCGCGGTCTCGAGTGTGACGGTCGATCCGAGTGCGTCGCGAAGGGCCCGCATCGCCTGGTCCATCTGTTCCGCGTTGAGCGTCGCGGCCTGGGCCGCGGTGGTGCCTTCGGTCTCGACGGCGAAGCGCACCCGGGCGCGGTCGGCGGGCACGCGCACGGTCGCGGTGCCGGTCACCGACACCGAGCCGGTGTCGGCGGCGGTGCTCGCATGCCGGGCCTCGGAGGCCGCCATCGGCGCGGGTGTCTCGGCGCGTGCCGGGGCGCACGCGGCGGTGAGAAGAATCACGCCGAGTGCCGGGCGCCAGGTTCGACGAAGCATGGGTGCGCTCCTTTGCGCGGGAGAGTCGGAAGAGTCGGCCGGGGCCGCGTTGCTCGCGGTCGGCGACTGCGGTTAGTCTTGGTTCCTACAACGATCGAACCACCGTTCGGGAGACCGATGAAGGCCATCATACCCCTCGCGGGGCGCGGCACGCGCCTGCGACCGCTCACCCATCATACTCCGAAGCCGCTCCTCAGGGTCGCCGGCCGGCCGATTCTCAGCTATCTGCTCGACGACGTGCTTGCGCTCGGCGTCCGGGAGTTCGTCTTCATCGTCGGCTACCTCGAAGACGAGCTGCGCCGCTACATCGGCGAGGCCTATCCGGACATCGTCGCGCACTTCGTCGTGCAGGAGGTCATGGACGGCACGGCGGGCGCGATCCGCTTGGCCGAGCCGTGGGCCGACGAGGAGCTGCTCATTCTCTTCAGCGACACCCTCTTCGACGCGGACCTGAGTCTGGCACAGCGCCTCGGCGACGACGACGCCGGCGTGCTCTGGGCCATGGAGGTAGACGACTACCAGCGGTTCGGCGTCATCGTGACCGGTCCCGACGGCGCAATGGAGCGCATCGTCGAGAAGCCGTCCACGCCGGTCTCGAAGCTCGCGAACATCGGCGTGTACTACATTCGCGATCCCGACCTTCTCTTCCGGGGCATCCATCACACGCTGGAGCGTCCCGCGGGGAAGGGGGGCGAGTACTACCTCACCGACGCGTTCCAGTACATGGTCGACCAGGGCGCGCGGCTGATCACCGCGCCGGTCCACGGCTGGTACGATTGCGGCAAGGCCGAGACGCTGCTCGAGACCAACGCGCACCTGCTCGCGACCTCGAGAGGCGGCGTGGATCCCGACGCGCGTCTCGAGGGCGTGGAGATCGTCGAGCCTGTGCGCATCGAGCGCGGCGTCACCGTGCGCGGCGGCCGGATCGGCCCGAACGTCACGGTCGAGCAGGGCGCGTCGCTCGAGAATGTGCGCGTGCGCGACAGCATCGTCGGGGCCGAGGCGTCGCTCGCCGACTGCGATCTGGGGGATTCCCTCGTCGGCGCCCGCTCCCGGGTCGCCCGCGTGCGCGGCACCCTACGCATCGCCGACGATTCCGAGGTGCTCGGCTCAGAGTAGCGCGTCGGCCACCAGCAGGGTGAGGAGCACGCGGCCGATGCCGGCCGCGCCGTGCGTGTTGCGGTACCACTCGGCGAGGGTGTGCATGCCGCCCGCCTCGCCACCCGCGCCGAGCGTGAGGGCCGGCACGCCGAGTGACATCGGCACGTTCGCGTCGGTCGAAGACGCCACGAACTGGGGCACGAACCCCGTCGCGTGGGTCGCCGCCACGGCAGCCTGGACCAGGGGCCCTTCCGGGTCGGTCTGCCCCGCCGGGCGTTCTCCGAGCGCATCGAGGCGCCAGGTGAGGCCGCGGCCGCCCTCGCCGGCCAGCACCCCGTCGACCGCGTGCCGTGCCGCGCCCGACATCCGGGCGAGCGCGGCGGCGTCGGCCGAGCGGACCTCGAACTCGAGCCAGGATTCTTCGGGAATCGAGTTGACGCTCGTGCCGCCGCCCACGCGCCCGACATTCACGGTCACGCGGGGCTCCGGCGCCGGCCCGGGTAGCCGCGCGAGGGCGAGGGCGACGGCCGCCGTGGCGGTCACCGGGTTGGGGCGGCCCCAGTCGCTCCACGAGTGACCGCCGGGGCCCGTCACGGTGAGTCGGTGACGGGTGCTGCCGACACCCGTGTGCACCACGGTTCGCGTGCCGGCGCCGTCCAGGGCGACGAAGCCCGCACACCCCTCGGTTCGGGCCAGGCCGCCGGGGCCGAACAGGTGGCGCACGCCGCGCAGATTACCGGGGCCCTCTTCGCCCACCGTGGCGACCATCCACACGGGGCGCCCGGCGAACGGCTCATCGGCTCCGAGCGCCCGGGCGAGGGCCAGCATGCCGGCGAGGCCGCGCCCGTTGTCGGCGATACCCGGCGCGCGCAGAACCCCGCGCCCCGCTCGAACCCTCACGTCGGTTCCGGGCGGGAACACCGTGTCGAGGTGCGCGGCCACGAGGAGCGGCGCGCGCGCGCCGGACCGGCCGGCCGGACGGTGCACGCCCACCACGTTGCCCTCGTCGTCCAGGCCGACCTGCTGGAGCCCCGCCGCGCGCATGAGCTCGGCCATGTGCGCGCCGCGGGCCTGCTCCTGGAAGGGCGGCGCGGGGATCTCGGTCAGTTGCCTCTGGTCGGCGAGGGTCTCGGCGTCGGTGCGCCTAAGGGTCTCGAGCCACCCTTTGGTCTCCGGGCGGGCGAGCAGCTGGGCGGCGAGGCGATCGGCTTCGGATTCCATCGGGTCAAGCTGTGCCGCCTCAACCTCCACCGTCAAACGCCTGCGTAACGGCCTTTACCACCTCGTTACCTGCCGCTCGGCGAGTCCGTTACCGGACACCCCGAACATGAACTGACCCTCCCGGCCGCCCGTGGCGCGGTCGAGGATGTTCAACCGCAGCAGGACGGACGAATGGAACGGCAGACGACGGCACTCGCTCTACGGTGGCTCCTGGTGTTGTGCGCGTGGGCGGCGCCCACCGCCCTCCAGGCGCAGACGGGCACGCTGGTCGGACGCGTGGTCGACGCACGCACGGCCGAACCGCTGGTCAGCGCCCAGGTCTTCATCGCGGGCGGTACCGGCACGCTGACCAACGTCGAGGGGCGCTACATCATTCGGGGCGTACCGGCGGGCGTCTATACGGTCCAGGCCCAGCTCATCGGCTACGGCACGAAAGCGGTCACGGGGGTCGAGGTCACGGGCGAGAGCCCGACCGTGCTCGACCTCGTGCTCGAGACGGCCGCGATCGAGGTCGAGGGCATCACGGTGAGCGCGTCGGCCGAACGCGGCAGCACGACGTCGCTCCTGATGGAGCGGGCGCGGGCCACGGTCGTGCAGGACGCGATCGGCGCCGACCAGATCTCCCGGTCTCCGGACGGCGATGCGGGTGCGGCCCTGAAGCGCGTGCCCGGCCTGTCGGTCGTCGACGGCAAGTTCGCGTACGTGCGCGGGCTCGGAGAGCGCTACAGCTCCACCACGCTCAACGGCGCGCCGCTCTCTTCGCCCGTACCCGACAAGAAGGTGATCCCCCTGGACATCTTTCCGTCGGGATTCCTGGAGAGCATCGTGACGGCCAAGAGCTACTCGCCGGACCAGCCGGGCGACTACGCCGGCGGGCTCGTACAGCTCACGACCAAGAGCTTTCCGTCGCAGCGCGTGTTCAGCGTCTCCGTGTCGGGCGGGTGGAACTCCGAGGCGACCTTCGGCACGGGGCTCGGCTACGCCGGGGGCGGGCTCGACGCGCTGGGTCTCGACGACGGCGCCCGCGATCTGCCTGCGGTCGTGCCCCGTGACCGACCGCTCAACACATCCAGCTTCGCGACGAGCGACCTCTACGAGATCGGGCGCTCGTTCGCCGGAGACTGGGGGCCCACGGCGCGCCGCGATCTGCCGCCGAACGTCGGATTCGGGCTGAGCCTCGGCGACGACCTCGATCTGGGGGGGGAGCGTCGGCTGGGCTTCATCGTCTCGGGCAACTACGGCTCGTCGGTCTCGCTCCGTGACGACGTGGTGGAGCGGGTATTCGCGGCGGCCGGCGGAGACGATCCCGAGGTCGACTACACCGGCACGATCACCGAGCGCTCGGTCACGCTGGGGGGTATGGCCAACGCCACCCTGCAGCTCGCGCCCACGCAGCAGATCAAGCTCTCGGGCGTCTACAACCGCATTGCCGACGACGCCGCCCGGGTGCTCTCCGGCTTCAACCTCGACTCGAACACCAACCAGCGGAACACGCGCCTTCAGTACCTGGGCCAGTCGATGCTCAGCGGGCAGCTGAGCGGAGACCATGTCGTGCCGGGCCTCGACGGGCTGCGCTTCGACTGGCGTCTCGGAGCCTCCAGGGCGACACGGTACGAGCCCAACACGCGCGAGGTGCTCTATCGGCAGATCGACGACGGACGGTACGTCTTCGACACCTTCGTGCAGAGCGGGTCGATCTTCCACCAGGACATGGTCGACGACGGCCTGAACGGGGCGGGCACATTGCGCCTGCCCTTCCGGGTGTCGGACCGGGCCGCGGCGCTGACGGTCGGTGGAAGCTGGGACCGGCGTGAGCGCGAGGCGTATACCCGGCGGTTCCGGTACCTGCCGGCACCGGGCGCGGTGCTGGACGCGGAGTTCCGGTCGCAGGACCCCAACGACCTCTTCCGGCCGGCGAACATCGGCCCGTCCGGCTTCCAGATCCAGGAGGCCACCTTCCGGACCGACAACTACACCGCCGAGGAGGAGATCGCGGGGCTGTTCGCGATGATCGATGTGGCGCCCTTCGACTGGCTGCAGATCTCGGGCGGCGCGCGTCTCGAGTCGACGCTCCAGCGGGCCACGCCGCGCGACTTCTTCGACACCGGGCAGCCCCCTCTTCCGGGCGCCGACCAGGAAGCGTCCGACCTGCTTCCGGCGGTCAACCTGACCTTCGCGCTCGCCGAGGGCATGAACCTGAGAGCGAGCGGATCGCGCACCCTTGCCCGCGCCCAGCTCCGGGAGCTCGCCCCGTTCGCGTTCGCCGACTACGCCGGCGGCTTCCTCGTGTCGGGCAACCCTCGCCTGACCCGGAGCCGGGTCGAGAACTACGACCTGCGTTGGGAGTGGTTTCCCGAAGCGCGCAGCGTCGTCGCGATGAGCGCGTTCTACAAGCGGTTCGATGAACCGATCGAGGCGCTGGTGCTGCCCAGTTCGGAGCTGATCAAGAGCTGGGTCAACGCGGACGGTGCCACCAACTACGGCATCGAGCTCGAGGTCAGGACGGGTCTCGGCTTCATCGCGCCCCGGCTCGACAACGTCGCACTGAACGCCAACCTCACCCTCATCGAATCCGACGTCCAGACCGGGGGGCTGGCCCGCATCTACATTCCGAACTCCGGGCCCGTCGACCTGCAGGTGGTCGACAAGGAGCGACCCCTGCAGGGCCAATCTCCCTATGTCGTGAACCTCGGCCTCACCTGGTTCGAGCCCCTCACCGGAGCCAGCGCTTCGGTGCTCTTCAACCGCTTCGGCCGCCGCATCGACACGGTGGGTGGGCAGGGCACGCCGGACATCTACGAAGAGGCGAGGAGCCAGTTCGACCTCGTGCTCGAGGCCCCGGTCGGCCGCGGCTGGAAGGCCAAGGTCGCCGCGTCACGGCTGCTGGGCGACGAAGTGCGCTACACGCAGGGCGGCGACCTGCTGAGAGGATGGAACCTGGGCCGCACCGTCTCGCTGGGATTTTCCTGGAGCGGCCGTTGACCCGCGT
>CBFGQV010000180.1:0-6240 GCA_965651045.1 uncultured bacterium | reverse complement strand
GCTCAACCCCGCGCGGGACATGCGGCCCAGCCTCCCCTCCGCCTCTCGCCGTGGCCCGAGTCTCTAGGTCCGAAACAGCGAACGTACGGCAGCTCGGTCCACCTTGCCGTTGGCATTGCGCGGTAGCGCGTCCACCTGCCGGAGTTCCTTGGGGCGCTTCGCCCCTACGAGGCGTCCACGCAGATAGGCCGACAGTGCATCCGCGCCGGGGAACGGACCGTCCGTGCGGAAGGCCACGGCGGCCACGACCCTCTCGCCCCACTCCGGGTCGGGAACACCCACCACCGACGCTTCGATTACCGACGGGTGGGTCATCAGCACGTTCTCGACCTCCGCCGGATCCACGTTGACGCCACCGCTGATAATGCGGTCCGAGCGGCGACCTGTAAGATGCAGCCGGCCCTGCTCGTCGAGGCGGCCGAGGTCACCCGTATCGAGCCAGCCGTCGGGGTCGGTGAGGGGTGCGAGTGTGGGGATTGGATCCGCGGTGGAGGCGGGAACGATCCGGCCGGCGGCGACGACCTCGCCGCGCACGCGGATGGAGTGATCGGTATCGACTGAGATTTCTATGCCGTCGAGGGGCCGGCCCGGGCTGCTCGGGTCGGCTTGCGACTCCTCCGGTGTGGCCGTGGCAACTTGCGAGGTCGCCTCGGTGAGGCCGTAGGTGATGGCGACGGGCAGGTTCCGCAGGCCGGCAGCACGAATGAGCGGTGGGGGTGCGGCGGCGCCTCCGAGGAGAATGGCGCGGAGCGACCCGGGCGCCCTCGAGTCGCCGAGCGCTTCGACGACGCGATGGAGGTGGGTGGGGACCAGCGAGGCGTGGGTGACGCTCCACTGTTCGGTGAGGCCAAGGAACTCCGTAGCGTCGAACGCTCCGAGTGGCACGACCGGGGCTGCGAGGAGCGCCGAACGCAGCACCAGCGCGAGGCCACCCACATGAGCGTGGTTGAGCGAGAGCAGCCAGCGGTCGTCGTCGCCGAGCGAGAGGCGGCTCGCGGTGCCCATGGCGTTGGCTTCGAACCCCCGGTGGGTGAGGAGGACGCCGCGGGGCGCACCGCTCGTGCCGGACGTCCAGACCACGGCGACGCCGGGGAGCGCGGCACGAGGTGGAGGTGGCCCGTCGGGTGGACGCACCGGCTCGAGACCCCGCGCTCCGATCGTAAGCAGCACAGCCCCCGGCGCGGCGGGCATCGCCTCGTGGAGACGGGGCAGCAACGCATCGACGGTCACGACGGCGACGGGCTGGAGCGCTGCGAAGGCCGGGCGAAGCTCGGCGGCGGTAAGCGATGCGTGCAGAGGGAGCAAGACCGCGCCACTCCGGAGCACGGCATGGATCGCGCGAATGCCGTCGGCACCGGGCGGTACGACGACGGCGACGCGCTGTCCGGGCACGGCACCGACCCGGGCCAGGCGGTGCGTCCAGGCGTCGACCTCTTCCGAGAGCTCGCGGAAGGCGATCCAGCGATCACCCTCGAGCACGGCCGGACGTTCGGGCGATCGCGCTGCCGCCTGGGCCAGAGGATCGAACGGAACGGTGGTCATCACCAGACGAGGCCGATCGAAAGGCCGACGGACCAGACGAGGAGGGCTCGAGCAGTCTCGCCGAGGGCCGGGACGAGGTCGGCCGGGGCCTTGGAGCGCCAGACACGCCCGAACGCGGGAGCGGCAGCGAAGACGCCGATCCAGGCGGCGCCGGTCGCGGGCGGCCAGCCGAATGCGGCCATGCCGACCAGCGGCACGAGGGCCGCGAGCGCCAGAAGGAAGGCGTATTCGAGGCGGGCACCCGTCGCGCCAAGGAGGACGGCCAGTGTGTGCTTGCCAGCGCGGGCGTCGGTCTCGCGATCGCGAAGGTTGTTCACGACCAGAAGCGCGGTGCTGAGCGCCCCGGCACCGACCCCGGCCCACCACGCTTCGGCGGGCCACGCGAGCGCCTGTACGTAGTAGGTGCCCGCTACTGCGATAAGGCCGAAGTACACGAAGACGAAGACGTCGCCGAGACCGTGATAGGCCAGCGGAAACGGTCCGCCGGTATAGAGCACCGCGCACGCGAGTGCGCTGAGGCCGATGATCACGATCGGCCATCCGCCGAGTGAGACGAGATAGGCGCCGACAGCGAGCGCGGCCGCCAGTGTCAGCACCATCGCGTTGCGGACGGTATGCGGCGCGAGGATCCCGGCCTGGGTCACCCGGGTGGGGCCTACCCGATCGGCCGTGTCGGCTCCGCGGAGAAAATCGTAGTAGTCGTTGGCGAGGTTGGTCGCGATCTGGATCAGAAGGGCCCCGACCAGCGCCGCGAGGGCAGCGAGGGGGCGGTCCACCCCGCGGAAGCTCGCGAGCGCCGTGCCGACGAGCACCGGCGCCGCCGCGGCCGGTAGCGTCTTCGGTCGGATCGCGAGCAGCCAGGCGGCTGATGCTGGCAAGCGTAGCGGGTCGGTAGCAGGGGGAAGCGCGGTCATGGCGGGGTGCATCATACCGAAGAAGGGGGGCCCCGTCACCATCGGGAGCCCGCGTCCAGGGGATCTCCAGCCCGACTGGCGGGTGCAGGAACCCATGTCGACTCATGATGACTCGATGGCGGACCGTTTCCGCGCCGTGTTCCGGGAGTGGCCCGCAGCGGTCGCAGTGCTCGCGGTGAGAGACGACGACCGCGTCTACGCGACCACGGTCACGTCGTTCACGCCGGTCGCGGTGGATCCGCCCACGGTGCTCGTGTCGCTCGGAAGCGGGGCGCAGGTCCTTCCCTTTCTTCGGCCCGGGTCGCGCGTTTCGCTGAGCCTGCTGGCCCGCGACCAGGAGCGGGTGGCGCAGGTGTTCGCGGACAGTTTTCCGGTCGGGCCCTCGCCCTTTCCCGCGTCGGGCGACCCGGTCGTTCCGGGCGCACAGGCTTGGATCACCGCAGAGGTCGACCGCGTGGTCGAGGGTCCGGGCGGCGCGCGAGTCGTCTTCGGCCTCATGCTCGGCGGGGCGGCCGATCCGTCGCGCTCACCCCTGCTCTACCGGCGCAGGGGCTACCTCGGCCTCGGGGACTGACCAGCGCCCGGAGCCTGTGGGGCGCCGTGCCTAGGAGACGCCATCGAGCGCTTCTCGCGAAGCGCGGGCCACCTCGTCCGCCGCCCGCTCGTGGGCCCGCCGGTTCTCGTCCCGATCGGTGCGCACCTCGAGCACCACGCTCGTCGCACCGTACAACGCCTCGCGCACCGCGGCGGCGAGTTCGTCGACGCTGTCGACCCGCCGGTGCTCGACCCCGTACAGAGCCGCCGCGTTCGACAGATCGATCCCGTGCGGAGTCGCGAAGTAGGGAGTGAACGCCGGCTCGTGATCACGCACGGGCAGGAAGTGGAAGATGCCCCCGCCGTCGTTGTTCACGACCACGAAAACCACCTGCACGTCCGGCTCGCGGGCGGCGAGAAGGCCGTTCACGTCGTGCAGGAGCGCGAGGTCTCCGAGTACGGCGACCGTCGCCTGCCCCGCGCCGGCGGCGACCCCCAGTGCGGTGGAGACGATCCCGTCGATGCCGCTGGCGCCCCGGTTCCCGAAGACCGTCAGCGGGCCCTCGTGGGCACCCCCGAACGCATCGAGATCGCGCACCGGCATCGAACTCGACACGAAGAGCGGCGTGCCACCGGGGATCGCCCTCACGATCTCGGCCATCAGGCGGCCCTCGTCGGACGGATCGGCGGGCAGCATGGCCAATGCGGTCGCGGCCGCCCCGTCGACGGCCCTCCAGAGTGCCGGCCACGCCTCGAGGTCGCGAGAGAGGCGTTCTGCGAGTCGCAGCATCGCGTCGGCGGCGTCCCAGACGCAGTACTCCTCCGCGACGGCGAGGTGGTCCTTGAACCGCGGCCCCGCGTCGATCACGACCTGCGGCACATGACCGAGGGACGACAGCCACCCGAGCAACGCCGCCGAGGTCGGCGCGAGGCCGACACGGAGCACGAAGTCGGGCTCGAGAGCCTCGCGCACGTGGGCATCGCGGAGCGTCAGGTCGTAGTGGACCGGCACGGCCACGGTGTCGGGCCCGTAGCGTCCGCCGGAAAGGGGATCGGCGAGAAGGGGGAATCCCCCGGCCCCGGCGAGGGCTCGCGCCGCGCGTCCAACCTCGCTCGCCCGCGCGCTCGGGCCCGCGACAACTACCGGACGTCGCGCCGCAGCCAGTCGGCGGGCGAGGTCGTCGAGCGCGTCGTCGGGCGCCCGCGGGGCGACCGCGTGCACGCGTACCCAGGGCTCGCCACGCCCCCGGGCGCGCCCGCCCCCCAGAGGATCGGGCTCGTCCGACCCGGGTTCGAGCGGCTTGTCGAACGGCACGTTCAGGTGGACCGGCCCCGCGGGCCACCCCGCCGCAGACGCCCATGCCCGCCCGACGGTCGTTCGCAGGTGGCGCGCCTCCTCGCTACGGTCCAGCGGACCCACCAGATCGGCGTGGAAGCGTACGTAGTCGCCGAAGATACGGAGCTGGTCGATGGCCTGGTTCGCGTCGGCCCCGCGCAGCCGCGGCGGCCGGTCGGCCGTCACCAACAGCAGGGGCACCTCGCCCTGACAGGCCTCGACCACCGCCGGGAACAGGTTTGCGACCGCGGTGCCGGACGTCGTCACGATCGCGGCCGGGCGACCGGTGGCCCGACCCAGGCCCAGGGCGAAGAACGCGGCCGAGCGCTCGTCGATGAAGACCCTCGCCCGCAGTTCGGAGTGGCGGACGGCCGCCAGCACCAGCGGGGTCGAGCGAGAGCCCGGGGCGATGCACAGGTCGGTGAGCCCGGCGGCGACGAGTTCGTCGATCACCAGGCGCGCTCGGAGCGTCGCGTCGCGCCGACCCGGCGGCCCGGCGCCCCGATTCGGACCCGTCATTCGTCGACGCGTGGCCGACCGGGAATCCCCACACCCGCCGATGCGAGGGCCCGCAGGACCGGCTGGAACTTGATGGCCGTCTCGTCCCACTCGGCAGCCGGTTCGGAGCCCTCGACGATGCCGGCGCCGGCGAAGAGCCGCCACCCGCCCGGGCCACCGACGGCGGTCCGGAGCGCCGGCACGAAATGGCCGTCGCCGTCGAGGGTGAACCAGCCCACAGGTCCCGCGTACCACCCGCGCTCGAAGGGCTCCTCGTGGCGGAGGAGTTCGAGCGCGGCGTCTCGCGGCACGCCGCACACGGCCGGTGTAGGGTGCAGGGCGGCCACCAGGTCGAGCACGGAGCGGCCGCCCTCGACCCGCGCCCGGATCTCGGTCTCGAGATGCTGGATGCGCGCGAGGGTGAGTACGTGTGGCTCGGGCTCGGCCCGAACGTCACGCGCGAGCGATGCGAGGCGCCGAACCATGTCTTCGACCACAACGCGCTGCTCGGCGCGGTCCTTGGCGCTCGAGAGGAGCGCCCGGGCGAGCGCCGCCTGCTCGTCGTCCGTCGCGCCCCGGGCCACCGATCCGGCGACCGCCGTCGCGTGGAACACGCCGTGTCGTAGCGTCGCGATGGCCTCCGGCGCGGCGCCGAGCAGCGCGCGACCCGCACGCGGCTCGAAGAGGAATACGTGTGTGTTCGGGTTGCCCGCCCGCAGGGCCCGCACGACCTCGACCGCGCTGACCGGGTCCGGCGTATCGACGTCGAGGGTGCGGGCGAGCACTGCCTTGTTCACCCGCTCACCCTCGATCGCTTCGAGAATCTCGGTGACCGCCCCCTGCCAGACGCTCCGCTGCAGCGCCCGGAGGCGGGCGTCGGCGGGTACGCGGCCTGCGCCGCCCGCACCGGCGCCACCCTCGGGGCTCCCCTCGCCCGCGGCGTCCCACAGCAGACGCTCCCTGAGCGCTTCGAGCCGTGCCTGCAGCGCCGCCTCAATCTCGTCGGCGTCGCCCGGACCCGCGAACGCCCGCACGCGGAGTGTGGTGCCGCTCGACTGATCGCCGGTCAGCTCGGCTTCGGGAAGGTGGAACAGGGCGGCCGGAAACCCCGCCCACGCGGCCTCGGCGCGGTGATCCGCCGCGAACGCGAATCCCCCGTAGAGCCGCACGCGACCCGATTCGTCGTTGGGGCGGGGCAACGACGTCGCCTGGCGCCATACCGACGCGAAGCGCGCAACGTCCGCAGGATCCTGGCCCGGCGCGGCCTCGATCTCGGCCAGCACCCCGCGATGGGCGACCCAGCGCCCACCCCGCGCCCAGAGACCCCGCGGCTCGCCCTCGGCCTCGGCGAGGAATCGCTCGGGCGAGATCTCGGGCATCGCGGCCTCGACCGTGACGAGGCGCACCTTCGGGTCG
>CBFGQV010000179.1:0-6338 GCA_965651045.1 uncultured bacterium | reverse complement strand
TGCTGACCAGCTCGGCCTTCAACAACGTGCGTCTGCCGGAGCGTGCCGAGCCGTTCATGGAGCACCTGCGGCGCGACGTGCGGCTCTTCGGCGTCTCGCTCTCGCCGTGGATCAACGGCCTGCTGCTGCCGGGCGCCGAGTACCTGCGGGGGCAGCGGGCCAAGCTGCTGCTGCTCCGCCGGGTGCTCGACGACGTGTTCTCGCGCTGCGACGTGGTGCTGCAGACGTCGCCGATTCCGTTCGACATGATCGGGCTTCCGTTGATCGCCTTTCCGACCGGGCGGCGTGACGACGACGACGGCGTCGGGCGGCCGACGGGTGCGATGCTCGGTGGCCAGCCTTTCGCCGAAGACCGACTCCTCTCGCTCGCGGCAGCATACCAGAGCGTGACCCAGTGGCACCGCCTGCGCGCGCCGCTTCCAGGGGTTCCGTCGGGCGAGGGTCGGGGGGATTCGCGGCAGGTGCTGCGACCGCTGGGCGCCGACGCGCGCGGCCGTACGACGGTATTCGACGTCGTGGCCGAGGGCGAGTGAAGGAACCCTGACGCCCCCGATTCGAGTAAGAGAGTCACCGCCGGGCGGTCTACGGGCCGCCCGTTTCGATGTCGTACGTCCCCCCGGAGAGAAGGCAGCATGAAGAACCGTATTGTCCGAAATCTGCTCGCGTCGGCGCTCGTGCCGCTGGCTTTTGCGGCCCAGGGGGCCTCTGCGCAGAGCATGTACTCCGCGTCGGGAGCGGCGAGCTACGAGGTCGGAGCCGTGCTTCCGGCGTTCGGCGGCGCGCTGGCCGTGGTCGGCGACCAGGTGCTGATCGGTGAGCCCCAGAACGTCATGCGTCCGGGCATCGTCTACGTCTTCGAGCGCGGCGCGGACGGCGCCTGGGCCGAAGCGCAGCAGCTCCGTGGACCGGACGCCGAAGTCGGCGACGGATTCGGCGCGACGCTCGCGGCGGACGGCGAGACCGTGCTGGTCGGCTCGGAGCGGGGCGTGCATGCGTACGTGCGTGCGGCCGACGGCACCTGGCAGCTCGGAGGCGAGCTCGCGCGACCCGCGGGGCTCGAGGGCAACGCCGCGTTCGGCGCGGCGCTCGCGATCGAGGGCGACGTCGCGCTCGTCGGGGCGCCGGGCGCGAACGGGCGCGCCGGGGCGGTCTACGTGTTCCGGCAGGCCGGCGGCGCGTGGAGCGCAGCGGGAACGCTCGCGGCCGAGGGTCTTGCCCCCGGCGACGCCTTCGGCGGCTCGGTCGCGCTGGACGGGGGGCGCGCGCTCGTCGGCGCGCCCAACCGCGGCGAGCGGGCCGGCGCGGTATTCGCGTTCGAGAGCCAGGGCGGAAGTTTCTCGGGCGGCACCCCCGTCGAGACCGACGGCGTGCAGCCGAACGACCGGCTCGGCGCGTCGCTGCTGCTCGCAGGAGACGTGGCGTTCGCGAGCGCGCCCTTCCATCAGCGCGCCACCGGCATGGTGCTCCGGTTCGAGCGTGGAGAGGACGGCTGGGTCCAGACCGGGCGGCTCGCGTCCTTCGACGGCGGGTCCCGCGACCTCTTCGGCATCAGCATGGCCTGGGTCGACGGCGAACTCTGGGCGGGCTCGCCCACCCGGAACACGGCCTACGCGTTCTCTTTCGACGACGGCGGAGTCGTGACCGCCGCACGCAAGGTGACGGCCGACGGCGTGGCGCCGAACGCGCAGTTCGCCGCAACCCTCGCGGGCGCGGGCGACCTCGCGGTCGGAGGCGCGGTGGCGCAGGACTACGGGGCCGGTTCGGTGGTGATCTTCGAGCGCGCCGCCGACGGAGCGTGGACGTCGGTCGCCATGCTCGACGGCCCGCCGGAGGGCTTCGACGCGGTCGTGGGCAGCGAGGTGTCGTGCGAGGGTGGCACGGCGGCCGAGTGGGAGTGCGGCGACGTCGACCTGGTGTCGTTCATGCCCGTCTCGCAGCTCGCGGGCGAGGAAGGCGCGCGCGGTATCGAGACCAACGACAACTGGGGCTGGCAGGACCCGGAGACGGGCCGCCTCTACGCGCTCGTCGGCATGACCGACCGCGCGTCGTTCGTCGACATCACCGACCCGGTGAACCCGGTGCACGTGGGCATTCTTCCGATGACCGAGGGCGCCAACGGCAGCTCGTGGCGTGACATCAAGACCTACGAGAACCACGCCTTCATCGTCTCGGACGGCGCGGGCCAGCACGGCATGCAGGTCTTCGACCTCACACGGCTCCGCGACTTCGACGGCGAGCCGATGGTCTTCGACGAAGACGCGGTCTACACGCGCATCGCGAGCGCGCACAACATCGTCATCAACGAAGAGACCGGTTTCGCCTACAGCGTCGGCAGCTCGTCGGGTGGCGAGACCTGTGGCGGCGGCCTCCACATCATCAACATCCAGGACCCCAAGAACCCGACCTTCGCGGGCTGCTTCGCCGACCCGCAGACGGGGCGCGCGAGCACGGGCTACACGCATGACGCGCAGTGCGTGGTGTACCGCGGGCCCGACGCCGACTACCAGGGCCGTGAGGTGTGCTTCGGCTCGAACGAGACGGCGCTCTCGATCGCCGACGTGACGGACAAGGACAACACCGTCGCGATCTCGCGTGCGGCGTATCCGAACCCGGGGTACTCGCACCAGGGCTGGCTCACCGAGGACCAGAGCTACTTCTACATGAACGACGAGCTCGACGAGCTTTCGGGCACCGTCGACCGCACCCGCACCATCATCTGGGACGTGAGCGACCTCGACGACCCGCAGCTCGTCGCCGAACACCTCGGCACCCAGGAGTCGTCCGACCACAACCTCTACATCGTCGGCGACCTGATGTATCAGTCCAACTACCAGAGTGGGCTCCGCATTCTGGACATCAGCGATCCGGCCGCGCCCGTCGAGGTCGCGTATTTCGACACGGTGCCCTACGGAGACAACAGCGCCGGCTTCGGCGGGTCCTGGAGCAACTACCCGTTCTTCGACACCGGTGTCGTGATCGTCACGAGCGGCAACGAGGGACTGTTCCTGGTCCGCCCGACCCTCCGGAACCACATCTTCTGATGAACATCGATCGCACGCTGCCCTTCGGCGCCGTGCTCGCGGTGGCCCTCCTGGCGCCGGGACTCCCGGCCCAGGAGGCCCCGCTCGGCTACGTGCCGAACCAGGACGAGGCCACGGTGGCCATCGTCGACCTCGAGACCTTCGAGCGGGTCGAGACGCTCGACCTGCGCGCGCTCGGTTTCTCCGACAACGCCAAGCCGCACCACGTGGTGGTCGAGCCCGACGGCTCGTACTGGTACGTGTCGCTGATCGGCGAGAACCGCGTCGTGAAATTCGACCGCCAGAATCGCGTCGTGGCGAGCGCCGAGTTCGAGGTGCCGGGCCTGCTGGCCCTGCACCCCGACGGCGAGCGGCTGTACGTGGGCCGCTCGATGAGCGCGGTGAACCCGCCCACACGTATCGGGGTGATCGACCGCGGCGACATGTCGATCGACGAGATCGAGATCGTCTTTCCGCGCCCGCACGCGCTGGCAGTGCACCCGAACGGCGAGGTCGCCTACACGGCGAGCCTGGCGGAGAACCGCCTGGCGGTGGTCGATCTCGAGAGCTGGGACGTCGAGTTGATCGACGTCGAGGGACCCATGCACTCGCTCATGCAGGTGGCGATCTCGCCCGACGGTCGCACCATGGCCGCGAGCGGCGAGCTGTCACACAGGCTCCTGCTCTTCGATCTGTCCGACCCGCGTCGCCCCGTGGTGCGTCACGAGGTCGCGGTGGGCCAGCAGCCCTTCGACCCGGTGTTTTCGCACGACGGCGACCGGGTGTTCCTGGGCAACAAGGCCTCGAACACGGTGAGCGTGATCGACGCGCACGAGGGTGTCGTCGAGGCGGAGCTCGAGCACGAGGCGCTCTTCCGGCCGCACGGCAGCGTCGTGACCGCCGACGGGCGCTATCTGCTGGTCTCGAGCAACGGCCCCGGCGCCGCCGCGTCGATGGCCATGGAGGGCCACGACGCCCACGCGGCGCACGCCGAGCACGGAGAAAGCAAGCCGGCGTACGAGGCCGGCACGGTGACCGTGTTCGACGCCGACACCCTCGACGTGGTGGCGGTCATTCCGGTCGGACGCAACGCGACCGGCCTCGGCGTTCCGGCCGCCCGGTGACGCGCGGCTCGACCGGACGACGCGCGCAGCGGGTGACGCGCACGCTCCGCGCCGTGGCCCTGTGCGTGGCTACGGGGTCGCTCGCCGCCTGCGCCCCGGGGTCGTCCGGCCCGGCGGCCGCACCCGGAGCGTCGGGCGGCCTTCCGGCGCCTGCCGCCTTCCGCCTCGGCGCGCTCGGCTTCGAGCGCTCGGTCGCGCCCTTCGAGGTGCTCGACGCGGGCGGCGTGCCCTACGAGCATCCGTTCCTCGGGGGATTCGTCGTACCACGCCCCCAGCTCGCCGACCTCGACGGCGACGGTGACCTGGATCTCTTCGTGCAGGAACGGACCGGCGCGTTGATGCACTTCGAGAACGTCGGCACCGCCTCGGAACCCCGGTTCGTCTGGCGGAGCGATCGCTACCATGACCTCGACGTCGGCGAGTGGGCGCGCTTTCACGACCTCGACGGCGATGGGCGCACCGATGTCTTCGCCGAGACGCGGTACAGCTATGCCCGGTACTACCGGAATGTGGGCACCGCGTCCGACGCCCGCTTCGAGCTGGTCGCCGACTCGCTGCGCGACGCCGATGGCCGACCGATCTTCGCCGACCGCCAGAACATTCCGGCGCTCGCCGATGTGGACTGCAACGGCCGGACCGATCTGTTTCTCGGACGGGTCGACGGCACGGTGGCGCGCTACGAAGAGGTCGAGGCCGGGCCCGGAGTCGACGCCGGCGCGGCGCCCCGCTTCGTGCTCCGCGCCGAACGATTCGAAGACATCGAGATCGTCGCGCAGATCGGGCAGCCGGGCGGCGCGCCCCCTTCGGCAAGGCACGGCGCCAACTCGATGGCCTTCGGCGATGTCGACGGTGACGGCGACCCCGACCTGCTCTGGGGCGACTACTTCGAGCCCGGCGTCCTGTTCATCGAGAACCGTGGCAGCTGCGCGCGCCCGAACCTGCGCTCCGAGCCCGTAGCGGCGCCGGCCGTGGAGACGATCCTCACGAGCGGCTACAACGCGCCGTTCCTCGCCGACCTCGACGCCGACGGCGATCTGGACCTGCTCGTGGGCGTGCTCGGCGGCGCGTTCAACCCGAGCCTGACCGCGTCGGACAATCTGCACTACTACGAGATGGGCGACGACGGCCGGTTCGAGCGCCGCACGACGCGCTTCCTGAACGGCATCGACGTGGGCAGCGAGAGTGCTCCGGCGCTCGCCGACCTCGACGGCGACGGCGACCTGGACCTCCTGGTCGGCAACAAGCTCGACCCGGCCGCGCCCCGCACCGGGCGGCTCTACCGGTTCGAGAACCAGGGCGACGCCCGCTCGCCCCGCTTCGTGCTCGCCGACACCACGACCCTCGTCGAAGCCTATCACTACGCGCCCGCGCTCGCCGATCTCGACGGAGACGGCCGCGCCGAAATGCTGCTCGGTACCTGGAACGAGGGCGTCAGGCTCTATCGCAACGTCGCCCCCGAGGGCGCGGCGCCGCGGTGGGTGGCGGAGGGCGAGGGCCCGTACCTCACGCTCCCGCGCGGCAGCCACGCCACGCCCGCGGTCGGAGACCTCGACGGCGACGGTCTGCCCGACGTCGTGGTCGGGGAAGCGTCGGGCGAGCTCAACTACTTCCGAAACGTGGGCACCGCGACCGAGCCCCGGTTCGAGCTCGTCACCGAAGCACTCGCCGCGATCGACGTCGGCCGCCGGAGCGCGCCCGCGCTCATCGACGTGGACGGCGACGGACGGGTCGACCTCGTGGTCGGCGCTGAAGACGCGGGGCTGCAGATCTTCCTCAACCGCGGCGGCGCCGGCCCCGAGCCCGGGTTCGAGCCCGCCGGCACCGTCGACGGGGGGATTCCCGGCCTGGCGCAGCCCGCCTTCGCGGACCTCGATGGAGACGGCCGCCCCGAGCTCGTGACCGGCACGGCGAGCGGCGGGCTGGTGTTCCTGCGGGGCCGGCCCGCCGGCTGAGCGCGGTGCCCCGCCCCGGACGCGACGAAGCGGCCGCGGCGCTCGCCGCCCGCGAGCTGGAGGCCGAGCCCTCGACCGGCCGGGTGCTGGTCGTCGGTGACCCGCGCGACGAGGTGACCGAGGCCGCGCGCGCCGGAGGGGCGACGGTCGAGCACTGGGACCGGCTCGCCCGCACCGGCTCGGGCCGTGCCGCGCGCCCCTGGGTGCCCGAAGGACCCTTCGGACTCGGAGCTCTGCGGCTC
>CBFGQV010000178.1:0-6393 GCA_965651045.1 uncultured bacterium | reverse complement strand
GGAGCGGGTGGCCGACTTGGAGGGCGAGCGGATCCAGGTGGCCGCGCTCGCCGAGGCGCTCGAGGAGCTCGAGGCCCGCTACGAACGTCTTCGGTCTATGTTCGGTGCCGACCAGGCGGCCCCGTCGAGCGGCGTCTGGCTACCGCCGCCGGCGTCGGGCGGCTCCGGCACGGCGACCGACGACGTCGATGCCATGCCCGGCGCCTGGCCCCTCGCCGACCGCGGCTTCATCACGCAGTCGCTGCTCGAAGAGGTGTCGGGACAACAACATCCGGGCGTCGACATCGCCGTGCCCGCCCACACGTACGTGCGTGCCGCCGGCGCAGGAACAGTGGCGGAGGTCGGCGACGATCCGGTCTACGGCGTCTATGTGACGCTCGATCACGGGCAGGGCTACAGCTCGCTCTACGCCCACGCCGCGGAGTCGTTCGTCAGCCCCGGCCAGCAGGTCCGCCGCGGCGAAGTGATCGCCCTTTCCGGCAACACCGGGCGCTCCACCGCGCCACACCTTCACTTCGAGATCCTCCAGAACGGCGCGCCGGTCGACCCGCTGCGCCTCGTGCGACCCCCATCATGAATTTCGGCTGGAAAGCCCCACGCCAGGGAGACGACATGCACATGCCCGACGGCGGGCTCTCGATCATCGGCCCCGGCATGACCGTGGTCGGTGACCTCGTCACGGGAGGCACGCTTCGTATCGAGGGGCGCGTCCAGGGCAACGTCCAGGTGGCCGGCACCGTGGTGATCGGCAAGGACGCGGTCGTGGAAGGAGAGGTCGTGGCCGAAGACGCGATCGTGTCGGGGTCCGTCGACGGGAGCCTTCTCGCGCGTTCGCGCATCGAGGTGCACGCGACAGCCCGCGTCGCAGGAGACCTGCGCGCCCGCAGCATGCAGCTCGACGAAGGGGCGGTGCTCAACGGTCGTCTGGCGATGGGTCCGGGAGAGGTCGTGCCCACGCGCTCGGCGGCGGGCTCGGGACCCGTGCGGCACGGCGCCGCCGAGTTGCGAAGGGTCGAGGGCCACGAGCCGTCGTCGCTCGCCGCGTCATGAACGGCGGGGCCGGGGGTTTTCCACGCGCCGTGAGGGGTTCTCCACCGGTCATCCACAGAAGGTTCGTTCAGGCGATCCGGGGAACTTCAGTAGTTTTCCACACACGGTGCAGGGCGTGGAAAACGCCGGCACGGCCACGTTGTCCACATCAGGGGCACGGGGGGGTGAGCGGGTGAAATTAGAATCCATCGTCGAGTATCTCGACACGTATCTCGACATTCCCGCACACCCCGACTACCGCACGGCGCTCAATGGGCTCCAGGTGGCCGCACCCGAGAGCCGTCCGGTACGCCACATCGCCGCTGCGGTGGACGCCAGCGAGGCCACGATCGCCCGCGCGCTGGAGGAGCGCGCCGACCTCCTGCTGGTGCATCACGGGCTGTTCTGGAGCGGCCTGACGCCGCTCACGGGCCGTCACTACCGACGCGTGCGAGCGCTGATCGACGGGGGGCTCGCCCTCTACAGCGCACACCTGCCCCTCGACGGACACGCGGAGCTGGGCAACGGCGTGCTCCTGGCGCGGGCGCTCGAGCTGGAAGACCTCGAACCCTTCGGCCGCTACGAGGGAGCCAGCGTCGGATGGCTCGGGCGCGCGTCGGCCTCCCTCACGGCCGACGATCTGGCAGAGCGCGTGAGCGCGGCCGTCGGCGGAGGCCGGGTGCAGCTCGTGGCCGGAGGCCCCGAGCGCATCGAGCACGTCGCGGTGGTGACGGGCGGCGGCGGCAGCTTCGTCGGCGAGGCCGCCCGGGCCGGCGCCGACGCGCTCGTCACGGGCGAGGGCTCACACCACACCTTCGTGGACGCGCACGAGCTCGGGGTGCACCTGCTGTACGCGGGCCACTACGCCACCGAGACCTTCGGCGTTCAGGCCCTCGCACGCCATCTCGCCGACCGCTTCGGCGTGACCTGGACCTTCGTGGACCACCCCTCCGGGCTCTGACACCGCAGGCGCCGCGACCTCCGCTCAGCGTCCCGCGTCGGCGAGTGTGCGGTCGCGCGCCGCCCGGAACTCGCTGCCCTCGTTCCAGTTGGGCCATGCGTCGCTCCGCGCCAGGTCCAGAATGAGCGCCAGCGCCAGACGCCCCTGCTGCACGGCTCCATCGAAGACGAATCCGTCGGACCACTCGTCGGCCTGTTGGTGGTACGCCCGCGCGGTATAGTCGGCCTGGATCGAATCCCCCCAGGTATCGGGACGGTCGCGGTAGAGACGCCCGTGCTCCACGTAGAGGCTCGGCACACCCGCGAGCGCGAAGGGAAAGTGGTCGGAGCGGAAGAAGAACCCCTTCTCGGGCTCGGCGTCGGGCGCGAGCGTCACCCCCATCTCGGCGGCGCGCCGCTCGACCCACGGGCCGAGCTCGCTCCGATCGGCCCCCATGACCGTCATGTCACGCGTCTCGCCCCAGAGGTTCGCGCCGTCGACGTTCACCTCGGCCACCGTCGACGCCAGCGGGAAGAGGGGGGATTGCGTGTACCAGCGCGCACCGAGCAGCCCCTGCTCCTCGGCCGCGGCGGCGATGAAGAGCACGGAGCGGGCCGGCCGTTCGTCCATGGCCGCCGCCGCGCGCGCCATCTCGAGCAGAAGCGCCGTGCCCGACGCGTTGTCGTACGCGCCGTTGTAGATGGAGTCGCCGTCGACGGGCTGCCCCACGCCGAGGTGGTCGTAGTGCGAAGTGACGGTGATCACCTCGTCGGGCCTCGCCGACCCCGGCAGCAGGCCCACGACGTTCTGCGTCTCGACCCGCCGGACCGCGCTCTCGAGCGCGGCGTCGACCTGAATGCCCGTCGCCACCGGCGCGAAATCGCGTGACGCCGCCCGACCGATGAGCTCGTCGAGGTCGTGGCCGGCTTCGGCCAGGAGCGAGCGCGCCAGATCGTTGGAGATCCAGCCGAGGACCGACGCGGGCGCGGGTGCCGAGGGATCGGCGGGCAGCGAGAACTGCTCGCCCGACCACGAGCTCTCCACCACGTTCCAACCGTAGCCCGCCATCTCCGTCACGTGGATCAGGAGCACGCCGGCGGCTCCCTTCCTCGCGGCCTCTTCGTACTTGTAGGTCCACCGCCCGTAGTAGGTCATGGCAGGCCCGTCGAAGAGCCCGGGCTCGTCGGCCGGAGCGGGGGGATCGTTCACCAGCCCGAGCAGCACGCGCCCGCGAACGTCGACGCCCTCGAAGTCGTTCCAGCCGTACTCGGGCGCGTCGATGCCGTAGCCCACGAAGAGCAGCTCGCCCGTCGCCGACGCCGACGGGGCCTCGGGGTCGCCACCGAACGCGACGAAGTCGTCGCGGTATGCCGCTTCGACCTGCTGGCCTGCGACGTCGAACACGAGCCGCGCGCTCGCCGGGTCGGGGGTGCTGCCGATCATCGGCACGGACTGGAAGTAGCTGCCACCGGCGGGCTCGAGGCCGGCGTTTTCGAAGGCGGCGGCGATATAGGCCGCGGCGGCCTCGCCCCCGGGCGTGCCGGGCGCGCGACCCATGAACGAGTCCGCCGAGAGGGTGCGCATGTGCCCGGCGATGGCGTCGGCCGACAGCGCGGGAACGGGGCCGAGCGATGCGTCGGCCGTGCGATCGGCCGGCGCGGGTTCGCCTTCCCCGCACGCGAGGGTCAGGAAGGTGAGGGCGGGAAGCGAGAGCGCTACGCGGCGGCGAACCATGATCACCTCGACAGAGAACGTTGCGGGCGTCGGACCGACTCCATAAGCGCGGGGCTGAGCGCGGGCGTCAAGTCGCCTCGCGAAGCGGACGGGCTCGCCGTTGCCCCCGGCGGGGGGCGCCTCTACGATGCAGCCCCGCCCCCGTACCGCCGACCTCAGCCCGACGCCATGGTCCGCCGCCTTCTCGCCCTCGCCGCCTCGGCGGTCCTGCTCGCGGGCGTGGCCGCGGGCGACGCCCTCGCCCAGGCGCCAGCGGGCGGCGTGCCCGAACCGTCGGCCCATCTCGCGGGCCCACCCGGCACCGACCGCGTGCTCTCGGACTGGAACCAGCTCGCTGGCTACTACCGGCGACTCGCGGCCGCCTCGGATCGCGTCCGGCTCGACACCCTGGGCACGACGCCCGAAGGCCGCCCGCTGCTGATGCTCACCGTCACGAGCGTCGCCAACCACGCGCGCCTCGACGAACTGCGCCAAGTCCAGGAGAAGCTCGCCGATCCACGGGGGATCTCCGGGCCGACCGAGCGCGCGCGGCTGCTCGACCGGGGTCGTGCCGTCGTGCTGATCACGCACGGGGTGCACGCCACCGAGGTCGGCAGCGCCGAGATGGCGCCGGGGCTGCTCTACGGCCTCGCCACCGCCGACGACCCCGAGACACGGCGCATTCTGGACGAGACCGTCGTGCTGCAGATCCCCTCGCTCAACCCCGACGGTCTGGACCGCGTCGTCAGGTGGTACCGGGGCACCGTGGGCCGGGCGAACGAGGGCGAGCCGATGCCATGGCCCGATCACCTCGTGGGTCACGACCTGAACCGCGACTGGTACGCCTTCACGCAGCCGGAAACCGAGGCGGTGGTGCGGGAGGTCTACCACCGCTGGCACCCCCAGGTCGTTCACGACGTGCACCAGATGGGGGCCTTCGGGGCGCGCGTGTTCGTGCCGCCGTATGCGGACCCGTGGGAGCCGAATGTGGACGCGGCCCTGATCGCCTCGGCCAATGCGCTCGGCAGCGTGGTGGCGGCTCGGCTCCTGAGTGCCGGACACGAGGGCGTGGTCTCGGCGGCCCTCTTCGACGCCTACTCGCCCGCCCGCGCCTACGCGCATCATCACGGCGGCGTGCGCGTGCTTTCCGAGACCGCGTCGGCCCGGCTCGCGTCGCCGGTCGACCTGGAGCCCCACGAGCTGGTGCCCATCGACGGATTCGACCCCCTCGCCGCGACCTGGAACCACCCACGGCCGTGGTCCGGGGGCCGCTGGGGCATGCCAGAAGCCGTGGGCACGATGCACGCCGCCGCGCGTGCGCTCCTCGACCAGGTCGCCCGAACGCGCCGGGACCTGCTCGAGACGTCGCTGGGCGTCGCCGAGCGGGCTTCGGCGGGGTGGGACCGGTGGCCGGCCGCGTGGGTCGTGACCCCGCACCCCGAAGACCCGGCGCGGCTCCGATACCTCGCGCGGGCGCTCGCCCTCGGCGAGGTGGAGGCGGGCACGACCACCGGCGCGGCCGTCGTCGACGGCACGCGGGTTCCGGCGGGCAGCCTGGTCGTGCCGATGCGGCAGCCGTACGCCTCGTTCGCGCAGGCGCTCCTCGAGCCTCGCGAGTACCCGGTACCGCGCAGCCCGGGCCCCGACGGCGCGCCCCGCCCGCCCTACGACGGCACCGCCCACACGCTGGGGCTTCTTCTGGGGCTCGAGGCGGTGCCGTTGACGACCGTCCCGGACGTGCGCGTGACGCCGCTCCGCGCCGACGATTTCGAGGGGCCTCTGGCCTTCGACACCCCAGACGGGTTCACGGGCGAGGGTGCGCCGCGCCTGGCGGTGTACCTGCCGGTGGGCGCGGACCCGGCGCCCGGGTGGGCGCGCTGGCTTCTCGAGCGGCACGCCATTCGCTATGACACGGTCCGCGCCGAGCACGTGCGTGCCGGCGAGCTGGGCGGCACGTACGAGACCCTTCTGCTCGACCTCGAGGGTGCGGGCGGGGTGGGCGGCGAGCTGGGCGATGACGGCGCGAGGGCGCTGGCCGCGTTCGTGCGCGGCGGAGGCCGGCTCGTCGCGGTGCAGGGCGGAGCCCGGGCGGCCATCGAACTCCTGGGTCTGCCGGTCAGCGACGCGGTCGACCGAGTGCCGACGTCGCGCTTCTTCGTGCCCGGATCCATCGTCGGCGTCGTGCCCGCGGCCGGGGCGTCGTCGGTGCCCGCGTGGTTCGAGCGCGGATCGATGGCGTTCGACACGCCCGATCCGACGGTCGAGGTGCTCGCGAACTACGCGCCGTTCCCGCTGCTCGCCGGTTGGGCGATCGGCGCCGACCTGATCGCGGGTCGTCCGGCCGCGCTGCGGGTGCCGATGGGTGCCGGTGATATCGTGCTCTTCGGCTTCCGACCGAACTACCGCGGGCAATCGGCGGCCACCTGGCCGATGCTCTTCCGCACCCTTCGGGGGGCATCGTCGTATATTCGAGGCCCCGATCCGTTCCAGGCCCTCCCGCCTACCCAACCCGATCGACCATGAGCCAAGAGAAGACCTGCCCGAGTTGCGGGCGTTCCGCCTCTGGAAATTTCTGCGCGTCGTGCGGCGCGGCCCTTTCCGCGCGCGCCTGTCCGTCGTGCGGTGCCGCCGCCGCGCCCGGTGCGCGGTTCTGCACGAGCTGCGGCGAGCCGCTCGCGGCGGCGCGGGGTGCCGGGCCGGGTGCGGTCATG
>CBFGQV010000177.1:0-6400 GCA_965651045.1 uncultured bacterium | reverse complement strand
ACGGGGCGGGTGAGGCCGTCGCCCGGCGTGTGCCCCCACCGGGCTGGGCCCTGGTCGTCGGGAGCGAGGGGGCGGGCGCCCGCGCCGAGGTGCGCGCGGTGGCCGACCGACTCCTGGCGGTGCCGATGCCCGGCGGTACCGAGTCGCTCAACGCCGGCATCGCCGGCGCGATCCTGATGTTCGCACTCACGCGAGACGATGATGCTTCCTGACACCTGGCTGCCCTTCCTGCCCTGGCTCGCGGGCCTCTTCGGCCTTGCCATCGGGTCGTTCCTGAACGTGTGCACGCTCCGCTGGCCGATGGATCAGTCGGTCGTGCGCCCGCCCTCGCGGTGCCCGCGCTGCGAGCGCGAGATCGCCTGGCACGAGAACCTGCCCGTCGTGAGCTGGCTGCTGCTGCGTGGGCGGTGTCGGGGCTGTGCCGAGCCGATCTCGCTCCAGTACCCGCTGGTCGAACTGACCACGGCGCTCATCTGGGCCGGTGCGGCCTGGCTCCATGGCGGCGAGTGGGAGGCGCTCCGCGCCGCGGCGTTCATGACGATCCTCCTGGGCATCGCGCTGAGCGACGCACGCTTCTACATCATACCCGACCAGTTCTCGCTGGGCGGCGCGGTGCTGGGGCTGGGGTTCGCCTTCGTCGCGAGCGGCATCGCGTGGACCGAAGCGGTCATCGGCGCGGTCGGCGGCTACGTCGCCTTCTGGGCCGTCGGAATCTTCGGCACCTGGGTCGTCCGCAAGCTGAACCCCGAGCGTCTCGACGCCGCCTTCGAAGAGCACGACGAGCACCGGGCCGACGAAACGGTACGCGCGCGCGTGGCGATGGTGCGGTCCCGGGGTGCCGCTCTGGCGCTGCTCGTCGCGGCCGCCGGGGTCGCGGGCCTCGCCTACGTGCGCGGCGGCGTCGGCGCCTTTCTCGTCGCCGCGCCCGCTGCGCTCGCGGCGGTCGCGGTGCTGCTGGCGTGGGCCGAGGCCTTCGAGAATCCGATCTTCGAGCTGCCCGAGCCGGAGCCCGGCGACGCCCCCGAACCCGAACCGGCGAGCGCGCTCGGGGGCGGCGACATTCGCATGATGGCGCTCGTCGGCGCCTTCCTGGGGATCTCCGGCGTGGCGCTCACGGTGCTCGGCGGCTCGGTGCTCGCGCTCGTGGCCGCGATCCCCCTGACGTGGGCGTTCCGCCAGCTCATTCCGCTCGGCATCTTCCTGGCCTTCGCCGCGGCGGGTACCTACCTGTTCGGCGAGCAGCTGGTCGCCTGGTACATGGCCTACGCGGGGTTCTGATCAGGGATCGCTGCAGTCGCGCTGGAAGCCGCAGTTGAGGCAGACCACCTTGCAATGGCGGTCGAGCACCGGCCCGCCGCAGAGCTCGCAGCGGAGCTCGCTCGTCTGCCAGGGCTCCCGGAGGTAGCGGCGTGAAAGTTCGACGTAGTGGCCGCCCCCACGCGCGATCCACTCGGCGGCGGTGCCTTCGAGACGCTTCTTGAACTCGGCGGGCACGCCCGCCACCACGCTCAGGTCGTCGACCACCTGACCCTCGCGCACCACGCTGCCGGCCGCGACCACGCACTGCCGGCCGACGGTCGCGTTCTGAAGAATCACCGCATTCATGCCGATCATGGTGCCGTCGCCGATCGTGCAGCTCTCGAAGGTCGCGCCGTGACCCACCGTGACGTCGTCACCCACGACCGTGGGTCCCCACCCGCCGACGTGCACCACGCACTGGTCCTGGATCGACGTGCGCGCCCCGATCACGATGCCGTGGTCGGGGTCGTCACCCCGGAGTACGGCTCCGAACCAGACGCTCGATTCGGCGCCGACCGTGACGTTGCCGATCAGGACCGCGTTGGGCGCGAGGAAGGCGGCCGGGTCGACCGTCGGGGTGACACCCCGGAAGGGCAGGAGAATCGCCATTCGTGCGTCAGTCTTCCTCGTCGTCGTCGGGTGGGCGCCGGGTCAGGCGCGCCCGCACGACATGGGTGCCTGTGGCCTCGAGCACTTCGATCGACACGCCCGCGCGTTCGAAGGTCTCGCCCTGCTCCGGTACGTATCCGAGTTCGTCCAGAATGAAGCCGTTGAGGGAACGGTTCTCGAGGGTCGGGAGCGAGACGTTGAAGGCGTAATTGATCTCGCGCAGGTCCACGGCGCCGTCGGCCACGAGCGCGTCTCGTCCGATCCTGAGGAGCGGCTCCTCGTCGACGTCTCTCTCGTCCACGATCTCGCCCACGAGCTCTTCCAACACGTCTTCGAGCGTCACGAGCCCGTCGGTGCCGCCGTACTCGTCGGCGACGATGCCCATGTGAATGCGGCGCGCCTGAAAGTCCCTGAGCAGCCGGGCGAGCGGCATCGAGCCCGGCACGAAGAACGGATCGCGCGCGAGGCTCGCGAGCGTTGCGGCCCGGTGCCCACCCGCCCAGCGCTCGTACGCTTCACGCACGTACACGATGCCGATGATGTCGTCGATCGAGTCGCCGTAGACGGGCACCCGCGAATAGGGTACGCGGGCCAGCTCTTCGACGACGTCGGCCAGGGTTCGGTCGGCCTTCCACGCGAAGACGTCGACCCGCGGGGTCATGACGTCGAAGGCGCTGAGCTCGTCGAGCCGGAAGGCGCGCTCGACCAGGGTGTGCTCGTCGTGATCGATCACGCCCTCTTCGCGGCCGAGGTCGGTGAGCTCGCGCACCTCGCGCTCTTCGGCGTCGCCGTTCTCCGAGCCGGAGATCAGCGCTTCGAGGCGAATGATCGGCGCCAACGCACCACCGACCCAGCGGTCGAGCAGGAGCAATCCCGGCGCGGCGGCGAGGCCCAGGCGGATCGGCCGGCGTGCGGCCAGCCCGCGAGGGAGCACCTCGCCCACGACGACGATCGCCGCGATGGCGACGGGCAGGGCGAAGAGCGAGCCGGCGATCCCCCAGATCTCGGCGCCGAGGGCGACCGCGAGACCCACGGCCGCCAGGTTCGAGATCATGATGACGAGGTGGAGCGCGGTGCGGAGCGTGGCTGCGCGGGCGCGCGCGCGGGCGAGCACCTCGGCTCCGTCGAAGCCCTCCTCGACCAGCGTTCGAATGCGGGCGGTGCCGACCGAGAAGACCGCGGTGTCCGCCGCCGAGAGAAGGGCCGACACGAGGACCGCGAGCGCCGTGGCGCCCCACCAGAGGCCCGTCATCGTCGGCTCCGGGGACTCGGAGGTTCCCCGGTACTTCGACTCACGTCCATGCTCGGGACCCTTCCAGAAGCTCCTGAATCACGTCACGGGGCGTGCGCCCGTCCGCTTCGGCCTCGAAGTTGAGCACGACGCGGTGCGCGAGCACGGCCGGGGCCACGGCCCTCACGTCGTCGAGCGAGGGCAGCGCGTCGCCCCGTGACGCCGCCCGGGCCTTGGCGCCCAGCACGAGAAACTGGCTCGCGCGCGGACCCGCTCCCCAGGCCACGTAGCGCCTGGTGAGCGCGGGCGCTTCGGCGTCGTCGGGGCGGGTGGCGCGCGCCAGACCAACCGCGTAGGCGACCAGCGACGGCGACGCGGGTACGCGTCGAACCAGGTGCTGGAGCTCGACCAGTTCGCCCGCCGAGACCACCGGCCGAATCGTCTGCTCGCCTTCGCCCGTGGTGCGCATGGCGATTTCCTCTTCCTCGCGGCGTGACGGGTAGCCGATGCGAAGTTCGAGCATGAACCGATCGAGCTGCGCTTCCGGAAGCGGGTACGTGCCTTCCTGCTCGATCGGGTTCTGGGTCGCGAGAACGAAGAACGGGGGCGTGAGCGGGTAGCTCTGACCCGCCGCCGTAACGACGCGCTCCTGCATCGCCTGAAGGAGCGCCGCCTGCGTCTTGGGTGGCGTTCGGTTGATCTCGTCGGCGAGCACGATGTTCGCGAAGACGGGGCCCTTCACGAAACGGAAGACGCGCCGGCCGGTCGAGCGGTCCTCTTCGATGACCTCGGTGCCGGTGATGTCGGTCGGCATGAGGTCGGGCGTGAACTGTATACGGCTGAAGTCGAGGTCGAGCGCCTCGGCGACCGTCGAGACCAGGAGCGTCTTGGCGAGGCCGGGCACGCCGACGAGCAGCGCGTGGCCGTTGGCCAGCAGCGCGGTCAGCAGACCCTCGACCACGTGGTGCTGCCCCACGATGCGTTTTTCCACCTCGGTGCGGAGCTCGGTGGCGACCTCCGCGACGCGTTCCAGCAGCTCCAGGTCGCGGTCCTGGACCGCCGTACGCTCGCCTGTCGTCATCCTCTTCGCTCGATCGCCGTCGTGGGGTGGAATCGCTCGTTGACGCGTCAAACCTCGTAGAGTAGCAGGTCGCGGAAAATCGGGGTACCCCGCGACCCGGCGGTGTGCTCCTGCGCCCCGGTTCGGAGGGTGTCCGGCGTCGACCGACAGGCGCTTGCGTAAAATTTCACAAGCGCCTACCTTTGGCTGGCTCTGGACCCGAGGAGGGCCGAATGGGTGACCGAAACGAGGGCCCCGCGACCACCGCGTGGACCAGCATGGGCCAGTACGCGGGGCTGGGTCTTCAGTTCGCGCTTGCGATCGGTCTCTTCCTCTGGGTCGGATGGAAGGTGGACGGTTGGCTCGGCACGACGCCGCTGCTGACCCTGTTGGGCGCCTTCGTCGGAGCCGGTGCGGCGTTCTACAGCATCTATCGACATCTGGTGCTGGACCCGGGCGGACGGGGCGTGGCCCCCGGGCCCGACGACGGTCCGGAGCGCTGAACCGCTTGAAGAAGACCTTGCGGTACGGGCTCGTCTGCCTGCTGCTGGTCGTCGCGACGGTCGTGACGCTCGGTACCTGACTCGACGCGCCCGCGGTGCGGGGCCTTGCGACGGCCGGCTCGGTCGCCTGGGCGGTGCAGATCGCCGTCTTCGGGCTGCTGGTGCACGGATGGGAGCGGCAGGAGCGCTTCCTTGCGGCGTGGGTGGGCGGCATGCTCGCCCGGTTGGCCGCGGTCGCCGCGGTGGCGTGGGTGGTCGTCCGGCGAGGTGTGCCGGACCCGGCCGCGACGCTGCTCGGCCTGGCAGGATTTCTGTTCGCGATGTTGTTGCTGGAGCCGGTCTTTCTGAGGCCGGGCTCCCATACGGAGAGCACCACACGAAAGTGATGCCCAGCCTGATGCGCTTCATCCAGGAGTCCGCCGCGGCCGTCCAGGAGACGGCCGGGCACGCCGCCGAAGAGAGCGGTCCCGACCTCGGCGGCATGATCATGCACCATCTGGTCGACGCCCGCACGTGGGAGTTGCCCGGCTTCGTGCTGCATTTTCCCGAGGGCTGGTACGTCAACCTCGGGCCGCTCGGCATGGTCGACCTCGCGCCGACCAAGCACGTCGCGCTCCTGGTTCTGGCGGCGCTGCTCTGCTTCGTCGTCTTCACGCTCGTCGCGAGGTCGGTGAGCCGCCGGGACCCGTCCAGGGCGCCCACCGGCTTCTCCAACGCGATGGAGTCGATGGTGCTGTACTTCCGCGACGAGGTCGTGCGGCCCAACATCGGACACGGCGCCGATGCGTACACGCCCTACATTCTGACGCTCTTCTTCTTCATTCTGGTCATGAACCTCTTCGGCCTCGTGCCGTGGGGCGGTTCGGCGACCGGAAACCTGTCGGTCACCGCGGCGCTCGCGATCTGCACCTTCGTGCTGGTCGAGGTGTCCGGCATGAGGGCGCTGGGCGCGAAGGGCTACATGCGCACGATCTTCTACGCGCCGCACGGCATGCACCCCGTGGGCCAGGCCGTCATGCTGGTCATCATGACGCCCGTCGAGTTCATGGGAAAGCTGACCAAGCCGTTCGCGCTCGCGATCCGTCTGTTCGCGAACATGACGGCCGGCCACACCCTGATCCTCTCGTTGCTCGGCATGATCTTCGTGTTCGGCAACCTGACGATCGGGCGTTGGGGCGTCGCCGGCGCGTCGGTGGCGATGAGCACCACCATCATGGTCCTGGAAGTGTTCGTGGCGTTCCTGCAGGCGTACATCTTCGCCATGCTGACCGCCGTTTTCGTGGGCCTGATCCGTCACGCCCACTGATGTTCACCGCGCCGCAACCTTGCGCCGCGGCCGAGGGGGCGGGCGTCCGGTCGATGCCGGAGCTCGCCTCGAACCGGTCGGCCACGAGCCGTCCACGCACGCGAGTGACCCGTTCGTAGCTGTCGAAGAACCCTTCACTGAGAGACAGAGAGACCATGCTGCACGCCACGCTAGCCGTCGTTCAGGACGCTGCCGCCGCCATGGACATGGACACGGCGAAGAACTACCTCAGCCTCCTGGGCGCGGGCCTGGGCATCGGCCTCACGGTCATCGGCGCCGGAATCGGCATCGGCAAGATCGGCGAGGCGGCCGCGCAGGGCATCGCGCGCCAGCCCGAGGCCGCCGGCAACATCCAGACGGCGTCGATCATTCTCGCCGCCCTGATCGAGGGT
>CBFGQV010000176.1:0-6401 GCA_965651045.1 uncultured bacterium | reverse complement strand
GCCGTCCGACCCGGCGGCCTACGCGCGCGGCGAGTTGGTCGAGCCCGTGAAGCCGATCGTCTACTACCTGGACCCGGCCACGCCCGACCGGTGGCGGCCGTACGTGCGCCAGGGCGTCGAGGACTGGAACGCGGCGTTCGAGGCCGCGGGCTTCCGGAACGCCATTCGCGCGGCCGACCCGCCCTCGCCCGACGAGGACCCGGACTGGAACCCCGAAGACGCGCGCTACTCGGTGGTGCGCTGGGCGGCGAGCATGATCCGCAACGCCATGGGTCCGTCGGTCTCGGACCCGCGCACCGGTGAGATCATCGAGAGCGACATCGTCTGGTACCACAACCACCTGCGCTCGTACCGCAACCGGCTCATGCTCGAGACCGGCGCCGCCAACCCGGCCGCACGCACGCTCGACATGGACGACGACTTCATCGGCGAGGCCATGCGCCAGGTGATCGCGCACGAGGTCGGGCACGCGCTCGGGCTGCCTCACAACATGATCGGCTCATCGTCGTATCCGACCGACTCGCTCCGGAGCGTCGAGTTCGCGCGGCGCATGGGCGTCTCGCCGTCGGTCATGGACTACGCGCGCCAGAACTACGTCGCGCAGCCGGGCGACGGGCTCCAGCCCACGGACTTCATTCGCCGCATCGGCCCCTACGACCACTACTCCATCGAGTGGGGGTATCGCTGGCTCGACACCGACACCCCGCAGGAAGAGAAGGCCACGCTCGACCAGTGGATTCTCGAGCACGCCGACGACCCCATGTACCGCTTCGGATCGAGCACGGGGTGGAACCCCGACGCGCAGACCGAAGACATGGGCGACGACCCCGTACGCGCGTCGAGCTACGGTATCGCCAATCTGCAGCGCGTCGTGCCCAACCTGATCGACTGGACGAGCGCGCCGGGCGCCAACTACGACGAGCTGGACGAGATCTACGGCGAGCTGGTGGGCCAGTGGAGCCGCTACGTCGGGCACGTGGTCACGCTGATCGGCGGCCGCTACGAGAACACCAAGGCCAACGACCAGGACGGGCCGATCTACACCCCCGTCTCGCGCGATCGGCAGGAAGCGGCTGTGCAGTTCATGGTCGATCAGGTGTTCGATACGCCCACCTGGATGCTCGACGCCGACATTCTGGGGCGCATCGAGCACGCGGGCGCCATCGAGCGCATTCGGGGCCGGCAGGTGTCGTTCCTCAACAACCTGCTCGACCCGGGCCGGCTGCAGCGCGTGATCGAGGCGCACGTCATGGACGACGGCCAGTATTCGCTGGCCGAGTACCTGGACGACATCGAGGCGGGCATCTGGTCGGGGCTGGCGCAGTCCGATGCGTACCGCCGGAACCTGCAGCGCGCGCACGTCGAGCGGCTCGAGTGGCTGCTCACGGAAGAGCCGCCGGCGCCTCCGGGATTCGCGGGCAGCAACGTGACGCGGGTCGACGTGAGCCAGTCCGACATCAGGCCGCTCGTGCGCGCGCAGCTCACCGACCTGCGCGCCGACGCGCGGACCGCCCGCGGCCGTACGACCGATCGCGTCATGCGCGCCCACCTGGACGACATCGTCGCCCGCATCGACCGTATTCTGGAGGGCAGTCCGAACTGACCCTCACCCCGCTCTGGCGGGAAGGTTGTGCGGCGAACATGACCCGACGAGGGGCGTCGCTTCGACGCCGGTATTTCGCAGGGGTCGCGGGGCTGGTGGGCGTCGCGGGAGCTGCGACACTCACCGCCCCGGCCCCGGCCGTCGCTCAGACGGTGGTGGTCGACGTGACGGCGGCGGCGGACGGGCGCGCGCTCGCCGGCGCGCTGGCCACGCTTCTCGACGCGGACGGCGCCGCGGTCCGGGCCGCGCTCACCAGTCCCGCCGGCCGCGCCGTGCTCGACCCGGGCGCGCCGGGCACCTACGCGGTGCGCGTCGAGCTCATCGGCCACCAGGCCACCACGAGCGCCGCCGCGCGTGTCGACGCGGGCGAGACGCGCACGATCCGGGTCACGCTCGCCACGCACGCGATCCCCCTCGCCGAGATCCGGGTCGAGGCCGAGGGCCGCTGCAGCCTCCGCCCCGACGAGGCCACGACGCTCGGCCGCGTCTGGGAAGACGCGCGGGCGGCGCTCTCCGTGCAGGCCTGGACCGAAGCCGAGGGCGCCTACCGCCTCGACCTCGCGACCTGGGAGCGGGACCTCGACCCGCAGGGGCGCAGGGTCGAGCGCGAGGACCGGCGTCGTCTGACTCGCGTCGGGCGCGTACCCTTCGCGAGCCTTCCCGCCGAACGACTGCTCACCCACGGCTTCATCACCCGGCTCGACGACGGGGGCCTGCAGTACTACGGGCCCGACGCCGATCTGCTGCTCTCCGACGCCTTCCTGGACACACACTGCTTCGGGCTCACCCGAGACCCACGTCGGGCCGGGGCGCTGGGTCTCACCTTCGCGCCCGAGCGGGCGGGCGAACAGCCCGACGTCAGGGGCGTGCTCTGGCTCGACGAGACGTCGGGCGCGCTGCAGGAGATCGAGTACGGCTACACGAGCGCGCCCTACCCCGAGGCGGCCGGCGTGGCCGGCGGTCGCATCGAGTTCGATGTGCTTCCGAACGGGGCCTGGGTGATCGACCGATGGGCGATCCGCGCGCCGCTCCTCGGGCGCGATCCGTCGGTGACCCGCGGCGACGACTCGGGCATTCGCGTGATCGGCGTTCGGGAGACCGGGGGCGAGCTCGAGCGCGTCTCGACGCTCGACGGCGACCCGATCGTGCAGACCGCGTACGGCTCGGTTCGGGGCACCGTCTGGGACTCGACCTCGGCCGCCCCGCTCCCGGGCGCGCGCGTCCATCTCGCGGGCACCGAGTACGAGGCCGCCACCGACAGCGCGGGCGCGTTCACGATCGCCGGCGTGCCCGAGGGCGTGTTCACCGCGGACGTCGAGCACCCGCGTCTCGATTCCCTGGGGATCTCCGTGCCGGGCGTCGAAGCGGAGGTGCCCCCCGGGGGCGTCGCCCGGGTCGCGATCCACGTGCCGTCGATCGAGGGCGCGCTCGTCCAGGCGTGCGGAGCGGTGCTCACAGGGCGGGTGCTGGACGCCGCCCGCGGCGAGCCCGTCGCGGGCGCGCGCGTGTCGGTGCGCTGGCAGACGGTCGAGGCGATCGAGCCCGCTCTGCGCGCCCGCCAGGAGGGGCTCGACGCGTGGACCGACGCCGAGGGCCGCTACACGGCGTGCGGGGTGGCGCGTGACGAGCTCCTCCGGGTCGAGGCCACGTTTCTCGGCACGGCCGGGGCACCCCGTGAAGTCGCGCTCGGGCGCGACGAGTCGCACCGTGTCGTCGACCTCGCGGTCGTGGTGCCGGCGACGCTCATGCAGGCGCGCGGGAGCGCGGGTGACGGCGGGCGCATCGACGCGGCCGGCCGGGCCGCGGCGGCTGCGGGCACGCAGGGCGTACAGGGGCGGGTGCTCGAGCGCGGGCCGAAGCGCCCCATTCCGAGCGCCGAGGTGACGGTCCGCTCGGGATCAGGGGCCGTCGTGCAGACCGCGACCGCCGACCGGAACGGCTTCTTCCGCCTGCAGCTTCCGACCGCCGGGCGCTACCTGCTCTCGGCGCGCGCGCTCGGCTACCAGGAGGTCACGGACCAGCTCGTCGAGGTCGACGCCGAGATGCTCACCGTGGTCGAGATCGGCATGCCCACCCGGGCGATCGAGCTCGAGCCGATCGTGGTCACAGCCGAAGCCCGCTCCTTCCACCTCGAGATGGAGGGGTTCTACCAACGGCGCGACGAGGGGCTGGGCGAACACATCACGCCCGAAGCGCTCGAACGCCGCCCGAGCGCGCGCATCAGCGACCACTTCTTCGGCATGGCCGGCGTGCGCGTGATCGAGCCCGCCGGCGGAGGTCGTGGCCGGATCATCTACTTCCGGTCCGGAGACCGCGCCGACCCGGCGTTGATCTGCTGGCCGATGGTCTACGTCGACCACCATATGGTCTCCACCGGCGGCATGCTGGGTGCGGGCGCCGAGCCCCTCGCCGTCGACGACGTCGTGCATCCGGAAGACGTGATGGCCGTCGAGGTCTACCGTACCGGGGCCGAGGTTCCGTCCGAATTCCACGGCCCCAACGCCGGGTGCGGGGTCGTGGTCCTCTGGACCCGGCGCGGAGGCCGCTGACGTGACCACCGAATCCCCCGAAGAACCGCCACTTCTCGAGCGGACGGAAGGCGACGTGAGGTGGCTGGTGCTGAACCGGCCCCACCGCCTCAACGCCGTGAGCGAACCGCTCTACGAGGCCCTGGTGGCCGCGCTCGGCCGGGCCGGCGACGACCCCGACGTACGCGCCGTCTTGCTCACCGGCGCGGGGCGCGCGTTCTCGGCCGGGGCCGACCTCAAGGCGCACGCCGAGCGGGACCGCACCCCGGAAGAGCGCGAGCGCTACGCGGCGCTCGCCCAGCGCGCCAACGCCGCGCTGCAGACGCTGCCGAAGCCGGTGGTCGCGGCGGTGAACGGCCCAGCAGTCGGCGCGGGGCTCGAGCTGGCGCTCTCGTGCGATCTCGTGGTCGTGGCCGCCGACGCCAAGCTCCGGCTGCCGGAACTCCAGCTCGGCACGTTCTTCGGTGGGGGCGTCGCGCACACGCTCGTGCAGCGTGCGGGGCTCGCCGCGGCGCGGCGCATTCTCTACCTGGGCGAGTTCTTCACGGGCGACGACGCCCGGCGGCTCGGGGTCGCCGACGTCGTGGTGCCGGCGGGTGAGGTCGCCGACGCCGCGCGCGATCTCGCGTCGCGACTGGCCACCGCCGCCCCGACCTCGTTCCGCCTGGCCAAGGACCTCCTGCACCGCACCCCCGCCCTCACACGCGACGAGGTGTTCGCCGCCGAGGCCGACGCGCTCGCCGCGTGCATGGCGACCCGCGAGTGGGCCGAGGGCGTGCGCGGGTTCGGGCGCCCCGGCAAGCCGAAAGACCACGATGGCTGACGTGGTCACCGACGCACTGGAGCGCGTGCTCCGCCCCCGCTCGGTGGCGGTCGTGGGAGCGTCGCGCGATCCGACCAAGCGCGGCAACCGGGCGGTGCGGGCGTTGCTCGCGTCGGGCTATCAGGGCCGCGTGCTGCCGATCCACCCGGACGGCGGCGAACTGCACGGCGTGCCCGTCTACCGCGGTCCCGGCGACCTGGACGCGCCGCCGGACCTCGTGCTCGTATGCACGCCGGTCGCCACGGTGCCCGGCGTGCTCGAGACCTGGGCCGAGGCCGGCGCCGCGGGTGCCGTCGTGCTCGCCGTGGGATTCGCCGAATCAGGCGCCGAGGGCGCACGGGTCGAGCGTGCGGTGACCGAGATCGCCCGCCGCACCGGGCTCCGCGTGGTCGGCCCCAACACCTCGGGCCTCTTGAACGTGCCGCTGGGCCTCAACCTCATCGGGCTCGAGGGCGTGCGTGCCGGCCCGCTGGCGCTGCTGGTGCAGTCCGGCAACATGGCGCTTTCACTGGTCACGGAAGGCGGCCGCGCGGGGGCGGGCTTCTCGTTCGTGATCGGCGTCGGCAACGAGGCGGACCTCACCTTCGACGCCTACCTCGACTTCCTCGCGCGCGACCCGGACACGCGGGGCGTCGCGATTCACGCCGAGGGGTTCCGCGACGGGCGCGCGTTCCTGGGTGCGCTCGCCCGCGCATCGGAGCGAATGCCGGTCGTGGTGCTCAAAGGGGGCCGCACGGCGCGGGGCGGCGAGGCGGCGAGGTCGCACACGGGCGCCGTCTCGGGCTCGTACGACGCGTTTCGCGCGGGCGTGCGGCAGGCGGGCGCGGTCGAGGTTCGCCGCACCGACGAGGTGCTGCCGACGCTCATGGCGCTCGTTCAGGCGGCCGACTCGGCGCGCGGGGCTCTGAAGGCACCCGGGGCTCCGGGGGATTCCCGCGCGGGCCTCGCCGTCCTGAGCGACGGCGGGGGCCACGCCACCCTGGCGGTCGACGACCTGCACGACCGCGGGGTGCCCCTCGCGACCCTCTCGGCGGTCACGCGCGACGCGCTCCGCGCGCTGCTCGGGCCGGCCGCGGCGGTCTCGAACCCCGTGGACCTGGCGGGGGCCGCCGACCGCCAGCCCGAGGTGTTCGCGCGCGCCTTCGATCTGCTCGCGTCCGACCCGGGGGTCGGCGCCGTGCTCGTCGCGGGGCTCTTCGGCGGCTACGCGATCCGCTTCGACCCGTCGTTGGGCGACGCCGAGGCCGAGGCAGCCCGTGCGATCGTGGCCCGTTCTCTCGCGCTCCGACTTCCCGTGGTCGTGCACTCCCTGTACGCATCGAGAGACACGCCCGCGCTCGAGGCGCTACGCGGTGAGGGGCTGCCGGTCGTCGAATCGCTCGAAGTCGCGTGCCGGGCCGCGGGCGCGGCGGTGGCTCGGCGGGTCGGGACAGGGCGCCACGCGCCG
>CBFGQV010000175.1:0-6402 GCA_965651045.1 uncultured bacterium | reverse complement strand
CCGCAATGCAAACGCTCGCTCGATGCCAAAGGTGACGACCAGGATGGCCATCAGCCCTCCCCGCCCGCGCCGTCGCCGCCGTCGTCGTCTCCTCGATCGTCGTCGTCCTCGTCGCGCACCATGCGCGTCGGGGCCGTGATGCCGAGAATCGTGAGCCCGTTCTCGAGCACGCGCTGCACGCCACGAGCCAGCACAAGCCGTGCGCGCCGGAGTTCCGGATCGTCCGAGAGCACGGCCAACCCGGGGTTTCGCGAGGGATTACCAGCGTGGTACCAGGCGTTCACGGCGCCCGCGGTCTGCTCGAGGTAGTCGCAGAGCACGTGCGGGGCGCGCGCCTCGGCCGCCCGCCGCACCGCGTCGGGAAAGGCCGTGAGCTGGCGCACGAGATCGCGCTCGCTCTCGTGCTCGAGCCGATCGAGCGCCGCGCCTTCGGGCACGATCTCGTCGGCCGTGACGCCGGCGCGCCCGAAGATCGAGTGCATGCGGGCGTGTGCGTACTGAATCTTGTAGACCGGGTTCTTGTCGGACTGATCGAGCGCCACGTCGAGGTCGAAGACGAGGTGCGCCTCGGGCTTGCGCATCTGGAAGAAGTAGCGCGTGACGTCGACCCCCACCTCTTCGAAGAGCTCGCGGAGCGTCGTGTACGAGCCCGCGCGCTTGGAGAACTTGACCTCCTGTCCGTCGCGCTCGACCCGCACCATCTGATGCAGCACGTACTCGGGGTAGCCTTCGGGCAGACCGAGCGCGCGCAGGCCGGCGCGTACGCGCGCCACCGTACCGTGGTGGTCCGAGCCCTGCACGTTGATCGCGTGGTGGAAGCCGCGCTCCCACTTGCTCAGATGGTACGCGACGTCGGGCAGGAAGTAGGTCGCGCTGCCGTCGCTCTTGACCATCACGCGGTCCTTCTGGTCACCGAACTCGGTGGTGCGGAGCCAGGTCGCGCCCTCCGACTCGTAGACGAGACCCGTGTCGCGTAGACGGCGCACCGTGTCGTCGACGCGGCCCTCTTCGTAGAGCGACGACTCCAGGTAGTAGCGATCGAAGCGCACCCGGAACTCGGTCAGGTCGCGGTCCTGTTCTTCGCGCAGCACCTGCACGGCGAAACGCCGCATGGCGTCCAGCGCCTCGTCGGTGCGCCGGCCCCGGAAGCGGTCGCCCTCGGCGGCCAGGAAGGCCCGCGCCACGTCGATCACGTAGGCGCCCTGGTATCCCCCCTCGGGAAGCTCGAAGGGCTCGCCGAGCAGCTCCTGGTAGCGGGCGAACACGCTCGCCGCGAGGAGCTCCATCTGCCGGCCGGAGTCGTTGTAGTAGAACTCGCGGTGCACCCGCCATCCGGTCCACTGCAGGAGCGTGGATATGGCGTCGCCGAGCGCCGCCTGCCGCCCGTGCCCGAGGTGCAGGGGTCCGGTGGGATTCGCGGACACCCACTCCACGATGACCGGGCGGCCTTCGCCTTCATCGCTTCGGCCGTACGAGCCGCCCGCCTCGACGAGCTCGGACAGCTCGGCCGCGATGGAATCGGTCGACAGGCGGAAGTTCAGGAAGCCCGGCCCCGCCACCTCGACCGCCGCGACGCCCGCCGCGGCGAGCTCGAGTCGCTCCCTGAGCTCTTCGGCGATCTGGCGCGGGGCGCGCCGGAGCGTCGATGCGAGGGTGAGCGCGACGTTGGTCGCGAGGTCGCCGTGGGTCGGGTCGCGCGGGCGTTCGAGGTGCACCTCGGCCTCTTCGACGCCCATCTGGGCGAGCGCCCTCCGGACCGCGTCGCGGATCGCGCCTTCCGACACGATCAGCCCTCCGACGGCTTCGCGCCGCCGCCGGACGACTTCGACGCGGCGTCGCTGCCGGACCCGCCTGCACCCTTCGCGGCGCTCTTGCCCCCTCCGGATTCGGCCTCGGCCTTCTTCTTGTACTCGGGCGACCGGTAATCGGTGATGTAGAACCCTTCGCCCTTGAAGAGCAGGCCACCACCGGCCGAGAGGAGCCGCTCCGCCGCTAGCCCGCAGGTCGGGCAATCGGCGACGGGCTCGTCGGACATGCGCTGGAAGAGCTCGAACTCGTGCCCCTTCGGGCAGCGGTACTCGTAGGTCGGCATCGTGCGGAACGTCGTGTCGGAAAGGGTGGAAAGCCTTGAAATCTAACGCGATCGGCCGGCGTCGGGGAGCGCGTCGTAGGTGCCCCACTCGTCGCGCAGCACCTGGCTGATCTCGCCCAGCGTGGCGCGCGCCCGAACGGCGTCGATCATCGGCGGAAGCAGGTTGGCCTCACTCCGGCTCGCTTCACGCACGGCGGCGAGCGCCCGGCCGACGCCGGCCTCGTCGCGCTCGGCGCGGAGCCGCCCCACGGCCTCGCGCTGCCGCTGCTCCAGCGTCGAGTAGTCGGGCTGCTCGACGGGCGCCGACGCGCTGTCGTCCCGGTAGGCGTTGAGGCCCACCACGGTGCGTTCGCCCGACTCGATCGCGAGCTGGTGCCGGTACGCGGCCCGGTGAATCTCGTCCTGCATGTACGAAATCGCCGACGCCGCCCCGCCCTGCTCTTCGATGCGCGCGAGGTAGTCGCGGGCCGCGGCCTCGACCCGGTCGGTCAGCGCTTCCACGTAGTGGCTCCCGCCGAGGGGATCCACGGTGCGCGTCACGCCCGACTCTTCGGCCAGGATCTGCTGGGTTCGGAGAGCCAGGCGGGCCGACTCCTCGGTGGGAAGGGCGAGCGCTTCGTCGAAGGCGTTCGTATGGAGCGACTGCGTGCCGCCGAGCACCGCCGAGAGCGCCTGGACGGTGACGCGCACGACGTTGTTGAGCGGCTGCTGCGCGGTGAGCGTCGAGCCCCCGGTCTGCGTGTGGAACCGCAACCGACACGACCGATCGCTCGCGCCGTAGCGTTCGCGCATGAGGCTCGCCCAGAGGCGGCGCGCGGCGCGGAACTTGGCGGCCTCTTCGAAGAGGTCGTTGTGCGCGGCGAAGAAGAACGACAGTCGGGGCGCGAAGTCGTCCAGCGCGATGCCCGCAGCGAGGGCGCGCTCTACGTACTCGAGCCCGTTGGCGAAGGTGAACGCCACCTCCTGCGGCGCGGTCGACCCCGCCTCGCGAATGTGGTAGCCCGAGATGCTGATCGTATTCCACTTCGGCACCTCGCGGGCGCAGAACGCCATCAGGTCCGAGATCAGCCGCAGGCTGGGCTCGACCGGGTAGATGTACGTACCCCGCGCGATGTACTCCTTGAGGATGTCGTTCTGGACGGTTCCCTCGAGGCGGCCCCTCGGTACGCCCTGCTCGTCGGCCACCGCCACGTAGAGGGCGAGCAGGATCGGCGCGGTCGCGTTGATCGTCATCGAGGTGGAGACCCGCGCGAGGTCGATCCCCCGGAAGAGCGCCCGCATGTCGTCGAGCGACGAGATCGCGACGCCGACGCGCCCGACCTCGCCCTCGGCCATCGGGTGGTCCGCGTCGTAGCCCATCTGGGTGGGCAGATCGAAGGCCACCGAGAGCCCGGTCTGGCCCTGCTCCAGCAGGTAGTGATAGCGCCGGTTCGTCTCTTCGGCGGTGCCGAAGCCCGCGTACTGGCGCATCGTCCAGACCCGGCCGCGGTACATCGACGGGTAGACGCCCCGCGTGAACGGAAAGGCGCCGGCGCGCCCGTCTTCGGCCGCGCCGTAGATCTCGTCGACCTCGAGGCCGCTGTCGGTGCGGGCGGCGCCGGGCTCCGAGCCGTCCGGGTGTGTCATGCGCCGTCCTCCTGGGCAGAATCGGGTGCTTCGAGCTCGATCAGTATCTGGTCCTTTTCGACCGCCTGCCCGGCTTCCACCAGGACGCGGCCGACGCGCGCCTCGACCGACGCGCGGAGCTCGTTCTCCATCTTCATCGCCTCGACGATCACCAGGCCGTCGCCGGGTCGAACGAGGTCGCCCTCGCGCACCTCCACCTTCACCAGGAGCCCGGGCATCGGCGCCCGCAACGGCCGCGGGCCCGAGGCGCCCGCACCGGCACCGGCGAGCTCGCGGATCGCGCGGGTGCGTTCGTCGATGGCCTCGGCCTCGAAGGGCACGCCGTCGACCACGAGACGCCAGGACCCCTCGCCCTCGGATTCGGCGATCACGCGGTGCGCCCGACCGTCGACGACGAGCGTGTACACGTCTCCGGCGGCGAGGCTCCTCAGGTCGACCTCGTGGCGTCGGCCGTCGATCTCGACCGCGTCGGCGTGGAGGTCCACGGCGAGATCGCGACCTCCGAGAGACACGTGATAGCGCATGGCGAGCCGTCCTTCAGGAGGTGGCGTCGGTGGTGATCGGGGCGGAGTCGGTGCGGTCGAGCGCGACGACGGTCTCGACATGCGCCGTCTGCGGAAAGAGATCGAAGGCGATGACACGCCGGAGCCGCCAGCCCTTGCCGAGTCGCGCAAGGTCGCGCGCGAGCGTGGCCGGATCGCAGCTCACGTAGACGATGCGGGCGGGCGGCGTCGCGCGGAGTACCTCCGGCACCCGCGGGTCGAGCCCCGTACGTGGGGGGTTCAGGAGCACGAGATCGGCCGGCAGCGCAGCCTCCAGGTGGTCCTCGACCCGCCCCTCGACGACTTCGAGCCCCTCGGGCGCCTCGAGGCGCGCCGCACGTACGGCCTCCGGGTCCGACTCGATGGCCGTCACGCGGACGCCGCTGCGCGCGAGGCGGCGGCCGTAGGCGGCGAGCCCCGCGTAGGCGTCGACCGCGCGGCGATTCGCGGAGCCGCCGGTGCCCTCATGTGCTTCGTCGAGCACGCTGCGGTGCAGCGCCTCCGACGCCCGACGGTTTACCTGCACGAAGGCGCGCGGACCGAGCGGCACGCGTTCGTCGAACCATCGGTCCGCGAGGTCCGGCTCACCCGCCGCGAGGTGCCACGCCGCGTCGGTCGACGACGGCCGATGCCACGCCGATCTCAGGGTCGGCGCCGCCTGGAGCAGCTCGCCTGCGCCGGTCCACCCGGTCTCACCGCCCTCGATGGCCAGAAGCACCGCGCCGTTCTCGGCGGCCCGGAGCGCCAACCGCAGCTCTCCTCCGTCGGGCAGACGTCGGGCGCCCGGTCCCCACGCCTCGCGGAGTTCGGTCCAGCCTCTCGTGATGGAAGGCTCGGGCAGGAGGCACGTCGGAACGTCGACCACCCGCGTCGGCCGATCGAGCGCGTGGAAGCCCGCGACCACACGGCCGCCGCGAAGCCGCCGCAGCGTGAAGGTCAGCCGATTGCGATAGCCGAACTCGGCGGGGGCGGCCTCGACGGCCGGCGCGTCGACGTCGAAGCCGCCGATGCGCTCGAGGGCGTCGCGCACCACTCCGGCCTTGGCCTCGAGCTGCGCGCGGTAGTCGAGGTGCTGGAGCTGGCACCCGCCGCATCGGTCGTAGAGCGGGCACGGCGGCGTGCGCCGGTCCGGGCCGGGCTCGAGGAGCCGGACCGCCCTCGCCCGGACCCAGCGGCCGCGATCGCGCTCGATCGTGACGTCGACCAGGTCGCCGGGCGCCGTTCGCGGCACGAACGCGACCCGCCCATCGTCCAGGCGGCCGACACCGTCTCCGCCAGCAGCGACGTCCGATATGCGAAGCGTCGCTCCGGCCGCATCGCGCTGCGTCATGACGCGGCCCTCAGCCGTTCTGCCACGGCCATCCGGCGCGCCGCCACGGAGACAGTTCCGGCCGCGCCGCAGCGCCGCCCGTTCGTGTGCCCCGCCGGCGGCGGCGATCCTCGAGCAACGCTGCCGCGACGGCCGCGGCGAGCGACGACGGGGCGAGCTCGTCCGCCGCATCGTCCGAGGCCCGGGTGAGCACCTCGGGGTGCTCGTCGAGGAAGCGGATCGTCAGATGCCCCGCCCGCAGGTCGGGGTGTCTCACGAGGCGCCGGTGGAAGTCGATGCAGGTGTCCACGCCGGTGATGACCAGCTCGTCCAGGGCTCGTTCGAGCCGCCGCAGCGCGGCCTCGCGGTCGGCGCCGTGTACGATCAGCTTGCCGAGGAGCGGGTCGTAGTGGAGCCCGATGTCCTGGCCCTCCTGAATGCCTCCGTCCCAGCGCACGCCGGGTCCGCCCGGAAGCTCCAACCTCCGGACCCGGCCGGTGGAAGGCAGGAAGCCGTCGTCCGGGCTCTCCGATGTGATGCGGCACTCCACCGCGTGGCCGTCGAAGCGCACGTCGCGCTGTTCGAAGTCGAGCGCTTCGCCCCGGGCGATGCGAAGCTGCCAGGTCACGAGGTCCAGCCCCGTCACCAGCTCGGTGACCGGGTGCTCGACCTGGAGCCTCGTGTTCATCTCGAGGAAGTAGAACGACCCGCCCTCGTAGAGGAACTCGACCGTGCCCGCGCCGACGTAGTCGACGGCGCGCGCGGCGCGCACCGCGGCCGCGCCCATGCTCGCGCGCTCGTCGTCCGACAGCACGGCCGACGGCGCCTCTTCG
>CBFGQV010000174.1:0-6433 GCA_965651045.1 uncultured bacterium | reverse complement strand
GGTGATTGACACCGCCCGGCGCCTCGCCCACCATTCGGCGCCGCCGGCCGCGACGGCCGCCCGGTGATCCCCACGTCACGCAACCCGCGCACCCCGGACTCATGGCCGACTTCGTCGAAATCGCCCGCCTCTCGGAGCACGTCGACCGCGAGGTGACCGTACGCGGCTGGGTCGAGACCACGCGCGCGCACGGCAAGGTGGCGTTCGCGGTGGTGCGTGACGGCACCGGCGTCGTGCAGGGCGTCTTTCTGCGGAAGGAGCTCGACGAGGCGGACTGGGAGCGCCACGGCGTGCTCACGCAGGAATCGACCGTGGCGCTGACCGGGCGGGTGCGGGCCGACGACCGGGCGCCGGGCGGGTACGAACTCGGCGTCACGGGCCTCGAGGTGATCTCGGTCGCCGAAGAGTACCCGATCCAGCCCAAGGAGCACGGGGTGGATTTCCTGCTGGACCACCGGCACCTCTGGCTGCGCTCGTCGCAGCAGCGGGCGGGGCTCAAGGTGCGGGCCGAGGTGCAGCAGGCGATCCACGATTTCTTCTATCAGCGCGGCTTCACGCGCATCGACACGCCGATTCTCACGGGCTCGATCGGCGAGCACGCCGGCACGCTCTTCGAGACCGACTACTTCGGCGAGAAGGCCTATCTGGCGCAGACCGGCCAGCTCTACGTCGAGGCGGCGTGCCCGGCGTTCCGGAACGTCTACTGTTTCGGCCCGACCTTCCGAGCCGAGAAGTCGAAGACCCGCCGCCACCTGACCGAGTTCTGGATGGTCGAGCCCGAGATGGCGTTCGCCGACTCGGACGACAACATGCGGCTGCAGGAGCAGTTCGTCGCGTACCTGGTCGAGCGCGCACTCGAACGCTGCGGCGAAGAGCTGAAGGTGCTCGAGCGCGACACCTCGAAGCTCGAGCACGTCACGCCGCCCTTTCCGCGGCTGAGCTACACCGAAGCGGTCGAGCGTCTCGCGGCGAAGGGCAGCGACACCACCTGGGGCGAGGACCTGGGCGCCCCCGACGAGGTGCGGCTGACCGAGGACTACGACCTGCCGCTCTTCGTCTACAACTATCCGAAGGCGGCCAAGGCGTTCTACATGAAGGAGAATCCCGACGACCCGCGCACGGTGCTCTGCGACGACCTGCTGGCCCCCGAGGGCTACGGCGAGATCATCGGCGGAAGCCAGCGCGAAGACGACCTCGTGCGGCTCAAGGAACGCATCGCCGAAGAGGGGCTGCCCGAAGAGGCCTACGGGTGGTACCTGGACCTTCGGCGATACGGGTCGTTCCCGCACTCCGGGTTCGGCCTCGGGGTCGAGCGGACCGTCGCCTGGATCACGGGGCGCCACCACATTCGCGAGTTCATACCGTTCCCGCGGCTCATGAACCGCCTCACCCCGTGATCGTGCGGTCGGGCGGCTGAGGGTGGCCCACGTCGTGGTGGACCTGAACGACCAGCGGCCCGTCTGGTCGCAGCCGTCGTGGTTCGCCGAGGAGCTCCGCGCGGCGCTGCCCCCGGACTGGACGCTCGCGGTGATGGAGACGCCCTCGGAGGGCACCGGCGACGGTTCGACCGCGGCGGCGCCCGAGGTGCTCGACGCCGTGCGGGACGCCCGCGTCTACATGGGCTTCGGCATCGCCGAAGAGGTGCTCCGCGCGGCGCCCCGACTCGCGTGGGTGCACACCGGATCGGCCGGCGTGGGCAGCTCGCTCACCCCCACGATGCTCGAACGCACCGACCTCGTGTTCACGAACTCGGCGGGCATTCACGGCCCCCCGATGGCCGAGGCGGTGGTGGGCATGGTGCTGCATTTCTTCCGCGGCTTCGACTTCGCCGTCCGCGCGCAGGCCCGCGGGCGGTGGAATACCGACCCGTTCTACCGCGCCGACGCGCCCCTGCGCGAACTGTCGTCGAGCACGGTGGGGGTGCTCGGGCTCGGGGGGATCGGCCTCGAGGTGGCGACGCGCATGCGCTCGCTCGGCGCGCGGGTGCTCGGGCTGAAGCGGCGGCGCGGCGGTGAGGTGCCCGAGGGCGTGGAGGTACGCTACGGTGACGAGGGATTCCGTGCGCTGCTCGCCGAGAGCGACGCGCTGGTGGTGACCGCCCCCGACACGCCCGAGACGCGCGGCATGATGGACGCCGAGGCGTTCGGGCGCATGAAGAGGGGCGCCGTCTTCGTCAACGTCGCCCGGGGCCGCATCGCCGACGAAGACGCGCTCGTCGAGGCGCTCCGCTCGGGTCGTCTGCGAGGAGCCGGGCTCGACGTGTTCGGAAGGGAACCTCTGCCGGAGGGCCACCCTCTCTGGTCGCTCGACAACGTGCTGCTCACGCCCCACGTGTCGCCGGTGACCGACCGTTTCTGGCGCCGCGAGGCCGACCTCGTGCTCTTCAACCTGCGCTGCCTGCTCGAGGGGCGCACGGGCGAAATGCGGAACGTCGTCGACCGGAAGGCCGGCTACTGACGCGGGGGCTCACCCGCCTTCACGTCGTCCCAGAGCCGGTCGAGCGCTTCGAGCGAGGCTTCGCCGAGCGTCACCCCCCGGTCCTGCGCCAGCGCTTCGAGCGCCTCGAAGCGCCGGTGGAACTTCCGGTTCGCGCGGTCGAGCGCCGACACCGGGTGCGCGCCCACGAGCCGCACCAGGTTGACCACGGCGAAGAGAAGATCCCCGAGTTCCTCTTCGAGCGCGGCCTCGTCGCCGCCCTCGACCGCCTCGCCGACCTCTTCGAGCTCTTCCTGCACCTTCGCCCACGCGCCCCGGTGGTCGGCCCAGTCGAAGCCCACGCCGGCCACGCGCTCCTGCATGCGGTGGGCACGCGTCAGCGGGTCGAGCCCCGCGGCGAGCCCGTCCAGCACGCGCTCTCCCTCGCCACGTTCGCGCGCCTTGAGCGTCTCCCAGTCGCGGGCGGGACCGAGGCCGTAGAGGTGGGGGTGGCGCCGCTCCATCTTGGCTTCGAGGCGGCGCGTCACCGAGTCGGCCGTGAGTTGGCCCCTCTCTTCGGCGACCACGATCTGGAAGGCGAGGTTCAGCAGCAGGTCGCCCAGTTCACCCTCGAGCGCGTCGCCGTCGCCCGAGTGGATCGCGTCGACCACCTCGTGCGTCTCTTCGAGCAGGTGGGGCACGAGGGTGCGCGCGGTCTGGCGCGCGTCCCATGGGCAATGCGCGCGCAGGAACCGAACCAGCGCCAGCGCGCGGTCGAGCGAGCCGGGGGTCGTGCGCGCGTGGTCGGCGCCGGGCGGTGGAGTGTCGCCGGGCGGTCGAGTGTCGGGTGGGTCCGGGGGAACGTCGCGGGGCATGGGGCTCGGTGGGTGCGCGGGCGTGGAGACCTTGCTCGGTCCGGCATCTCTCGCATCTTTCCAGGTCTATGTCAACGGACCACCGGACCCGACGAGCGTGGGTCGAGATCGACGCCGGCGCGCTTCGCCGCAACTACCGGGAGATCGTCCGGGCCGTCGGGCCGAACCTGCCCGTCACGCCGATGGTCAAGGCCGACGCGTACGGCCTGGGCGCGCTCGAGGTCACGCGGGTGCTCCGCGCCGAGGGCGCCTCGCGATGGGGGGTGGCGACGGTGGCCGAAGGGGTCGCGCTCCGGCGGGCGGGCGTGACGGAGCCCGTCGCCGTGTACTCGCCGACGCTGCCCGAGGAATTCGCCGAGGCGATCGACCACGACCTGACGCTCACGCTCTCGGACCTGGCCGCGCTGGACGCCTTCGAGCGCGTCGCCGAGTCACTCGCCTCGCCCGAGCGGCCCGCGGCGTTTCAGATCGAGGTCGACACGGGCATGGGGCGGGCGGGGTTCATGCCCCACGAGATCGAGCGATGGGCCGATCGGGTCGCCGCGGCGGCACGCCGCCCGTCGCTCCACTGGGGGGGGCTTCTGACACACCTCCACTCGGCCGACGAGCGCGGCGGGCCGATGGTGCTCGAGCAGTACAGCCTCTTCCGCGACGTCGTGGTCTGGCTGACCCCGCCCGAGGGGTGCGCGACGCACGTCGCGAATTCCGCCGGCGTGTTTCGGCTCGGATCGCGCTCGGGCGGGGTACGCCCCGGGGTGTTCCTCTACGGGGGCGGCGTCGGGCCGGACCAGCCCGCTCCCGAACCGGTCGTCTCGGTCCGTGCGCGCGTGGTGCGGGTTCGCACCGCGGCCCCGGGTTCGTTCCTGGGGTACGGGGCCACCTACCAGGCCCCGGAGCCCGAACGGTGGGCAACGCTGGCGATCGGGTACGCCGATGGACTTCCTCGCGCCCTCGGCGGACGCGGGTTCGCATTGCTCCAGGGCCGCAGGGTGCCGCTCATCGGCCGCATCTCGATGGACATGGCGGTGGCAAACATTTCGGGGTTGGACGGTGTAGAGCCGGGCGACATCGCCACCCTCGTCGGCACGGACGGCACCGAGTCGCTGACCCTCGACGACGTGGCGGGCCTCGCCGGGACCATCTCCTACGAGCTTCTGACGGGGCTCGGGGCGCGGCTTCCCCGGATCTGGAAGGGGAGTGCCGATGGTTGACGAACGCGAACTACTGGCCCGGGCGCGGGCCGTGCGCGAGCGCGCCTATGCGCCCTACTCGACGTTCCACGTCGGCGCGGCGCTGGAGGCGTCGGACGGCTCGGTCCACGAGGGGTGCAACGTCGAGAACGCGTCGTACGGCCTCACGGTGTGCGCCGAGCGCTCCGCGGTCTCGGCCGCGGTCGCGAGCGGGCGCACGGCGTTTCGTCGGTTGGCGCTCAGCACGCGCGCGCAGGACCCGGTGGCCCCCTGCGGGGCCTGCCGGCAGGTGCTCGCGGAGTTCGCTCCGGGGCTCGAGATCGTTTCAGAAGCGGGGAGCATGGTCCGGCGATGGACGCTCGACGAGCTGCTGCCCGCTCGATTCATGCGGCATGATCTACGTCGCGGCGGCGAGCCGTCGGCGGACGAAGACGAAGAGGAGCGTACGTGAAGCGACGCTGGATGATGGCCGTGCTGGTTGCCGCCCCCTGGGCGGTGCTGGCCTGCGACGAGAAGACCCCGACGTCGCTCGACGACGAGCGTCTGCCGGTCGACCCGACGACGGTCGAGGTCCTGTTGCCCTGGGAGTCCTTCGCCACCGGGCTCACGGTCTACGGCGGCTACGGCTCGACGAACGAGCTCGGCGGCGGCGTCGTGGCTCGGGGCTACGAGGGCACCCTCGACGCGCGAACGCTCGTGAGGTTCGAGCCGTTGCCCTTCCGGGCGACGGTGCGCGATTCGCTCGGCACGCTGCGCGCCGATTCGAATTTCGCGTACGTGGGCGGTCGCGTCGTCGCGCGCTTCGATACCCTGAGCAGCACCAACGGAGAGGACCCCGTGTCGCTCGCGCTCGGCAGGCTCACCGAGGCGTGGGACGTGCGCACGACCTCCTGGACGCTCGCCGTCGACACCGCCGGCGACCAGCGCCCCTGGACGGAGCCCGGCGCGGGCCCGGTGGTCGCCCTCGGCGAGGCCGAATGGGACCCCGTCAACGGTGATTCCATCTGGTTCGAGATCGACTCGGCGACGGTGGCCGCGCTCGGCGACACCCTCGACGACGCGCGCGGGGTGCGACTCGACCTCGTGTCCGAAGGCGAGCGCGTCGACGTGCGCAGCGTCACGCTCCGGCTCGACGCGCGTCCCAATGTCCACCGCGATACGATCGTGACCTTCACCTCCGAGTCCCGGGGGATCACCTTCGTCTACGATCCCGTCCCGCCGCCGCCACCGGACGGAATCCGGGTCGGCGGTACACCCGCGTGGCGGACCGTGCTGGAACTCGACATTCCCCTGGTGCTGAACGGCCCCGAGTCGCTCTGTGCGCTCGTGGGGTGCCCGTTCGAGATCGAACCGAGCCGGGTGAACCATGCGTCGCTCCTGCTCACGACCAGCGTCGTGGAGCCCACGGCGTTTCAGCCGAGCGACACCATACGCCTCGACGTGCGCCCGGTGCTCGCGCCCGAGATCCTGCCGAAGTCACCCCTCGGGCAGTCGTTCCTGGGCACGATCGGAGAGCGCGTGGCTCCCGAGGCGTTCCGGGGCGGCGCGGGGCTCGAGGTGGCGGTGCCCATCACCTCACTCGTGCGCATTCTCGTCGACCCGAACCGGGACCCGGATATTTCCAGTCAGGTCGCGTTGCTTTCCGTGCAGGAACCCTTCTCGCTCGCGTTCGGCTCGTTCGTCGGGCCGGGCGCTCCAGGAGCGCCCATGCTGCGCCTGATCGTGACGGCGGCCGACACCGTGAGGCTCCCGTGAGCGCGGTTCGTCGACGTCTCGGGGTGGTCCTCGCGCTCGCGGCGGCCTGGGCCGGTGTGGCCGGCGCCGGGGCGGCGCCCGTCGCCGCGCAGTCGCTCCTCGGCGCGAGCGGCGCCGGGTTCCCGCTCCGCGCGCTCGACGCCCGGGCCGCGGCACTGGGCGGCATCGGGGTGGGGCTGCCCGGCGCATACCTGCTGC
>CBFGQV010000173.1:0-6438 GCA_965651045.1 uncultured bacterium | reverse complement strand
CGATGCGGCCGAGCGCCGTGGGCGTCCGACGGCGCACGCGGCCGACGGGGTGGCGCGGGCGCTGGTGGGCGGCGACCACCTGCTTACGGCGGCCTACCGGGTCGCGGCCGAGGTGCGAGCGCCGGCGTTTCTTCCCGCCTTCGTCCGGGCCGTCGAGCGCACCGTCGCGGGCGAGATCAGGCAGGGCCGGACCGCCGGTGCACCCCTCACCTTCGACGAGTATCGGGCCATCATCGAAGGCAAGTCGGGCGAGTTGTTCGGCGCGGCGCTCGCCCTCGCCGCCGCGGTCCGGGGTGAGCCGGTGGAGCCGAGCGTCGCACTCGGACGCCGGATCGGAGCCCTGTACCAGATGGTCGACGACTTCCTCGATTACTGCCCGTCGGGTGCCCATGGGAAGCCCGCCTTCCAGGACCTGCGGCAGGCCAAGTGGACGTTCGTCGCGCTCGAACTCGACGAAGGCCTCGACGGCGCCCGCGCGCGCTGGCTCGCCGACGCCTCGGCGTTCGGACGCTCGCTCGTGGAGGACCGCGGGGCGGGATCCGTGCTCGGCCGCGCCCTGGCACGGCTGGAAGTGGAAGCCGGCGCGGTGACCGCCGACGTGCGCGCGCCGGCCCTGCAGGCCATGGTCGAGGCGTGGGTCGGGACCGCGCGCCGGGCCCTCGAGCGCGAAGAGACCTGGGCGCACGCCGGTGCGCTCGCGCTGGCGGTGGGTGGCGAGGAGCGGTGGGCCGGCTACTTCGCGCATCACAGCCGGAGTTTCCGGTTCGCGTCGCGCCTCTTCCCGGCCGACGCCCGGCGCATGGTCGAGGGCGTGTACGCCTTCTGCCGCTTCACGGACGATCTGGTCGACGAAGCGTCGGTTCCGGCGCCGCTCGCCCGGCAGCGGCTCGAGGCGTGGGGTCGCCTGGCCTGGAGCGCCTACGAGGGCCACGACACGGGCGTTCCGCTGGCCGATCAGGTGATGGGTTCGATGCGCCGGCGCGGCGTGCCCTGGCACTACGTCGAAGAGCTCCTCGCCGGCGTCGCCATGGACCTCGAGCCGGTGCGCTTCCAGACGACCGCCGAACTCGAGACCTACACCTATCGCGTCGCGTCGGTGGTCGGTGGCTGGCTCACCGAGCTCTTCGGCGTCCGCGACCCGCGCGTGCTCGATCGTGCCTTCCACCTCGGGCACGCCATGCAGTTGACGAACATTCTGCGCGACGTGGGCGAGGACTGGCGGCGAGGACGCCTGTACCTGCCGCTGGACCTGCTCGAACGCGCAGGCCTCGAGGAAGACGACGTGCGTCGGCTCGCCGATGAGGGCCGGGTGCCGCCCGGCTGGCCGACGCTGATGGAAGACCTCATGGCGAGCGCCTACCGCAGCTACGACCTCGCCTTCGAGGCGCTGCCCGAGCTGCCGGACTTCTACCAGCGGCCCGTCGCCGTGGCGGCGCGCGTCTACCAGGGCATACACGACATGATTCGCCGCAACGGCTACGACAACGGGACCCGCCGCGCCTACACGTCTCGGATCGCCAAACTGCGGCTCGCCGGCGCGGGACTGCTCGACCTTCGCCGCGCTCGTGCCGCCGCCAGGTCGCGCTACCTGGCCCCCACGCCCCTGCCTCAGCCCTTCTCACCTTCGAGTCCGTCATGAGCCGCGCTCCGAGCTCCGATGCGACCCCGCGTGGGTCGTCGCTTTCCACGCGCGCCGTGGTGATCGGCAGCGGCTTCGGCGGGCTCGCCCTTGCGGTGCGGCTTCAGGCGGCCGGCGTGCAGGTCACCCTGCTCGAGAAGCGCGAGAAGCTCGGCGGGCGGGCCTACCAACTCGCCGACCGCGGCTACGTCTTCGACATGGGCCCGAGCCTGATCACCGCGCCGGGCATTTTGGACGAGGTCTTCCGCGCGGCGGGCCGTCGTCTCGTGGACTACGTCGATCTCACGCCGCTCGACCCCTATTACCGGGTTCACTTCCACGACGGCTCGTCGATCGAATACGTGGGCGACCCGGAGCGAATGAAGGAGCAGATGCGGCGTTTCAACGCCGCCGACGCAGACCGGTTCGACGATTTCATGGCGGCGGTCGAGCCTATCTACGACGCCGTAATCGCCGACCGCCTCGGCTCGAAGCCCTTCGATACCTGGGGCAGCATGGCGCGCTTCGTTCCACGCGTGCTCAAGCTCGGCGCGTGGAGGCCGGTGCACGATTTCGTGGCGCGCTACTTCGAGGACTTCCGACACCGCTTCCTCTACTCGTTCCACCCGCTCTTCGTCGGCGGAAATCCGTTCAGCGCGCCATCGGTCTACCTGATGATCCCCTACCTGGAGCGGCTCGGCGGCGTGTGGTTCAGCCGCGGAGGCATGTACAGCGTGGTCGAGGCCTTCGGGCGGCTCTTCCAGGAACTCGGTGGCGAGATCGTGACCGGGTGCGAGGTCGACGAGATTCTGGTCGAAGACGGGCGCGCCGCGGGAGTGCGAGCCGGGGGACACGTCTGGACGGCCGACTTCGTGGCGTCGAACGCCGACGTGGGTCACACCTACGGCTCGCTCGTGGCCCCCGAGCACCGGCGGCACTGGAGCGACCGGCGCGTCGAGAACACACACTACGCGATGAGCTGCTTCCTTCTGTACCTGGGCACCCGAAAGACGTACCCGGAGCTTGCGCACCACACGCTCATTCTCTCGGAGCGCTACCGCGAGCTCGTGCGCGACATCTTCGACCGGAAGGTGCTGCCCGACGACTTCTCCATGTACGTGCACGCGCCGACCCGGACGGACCCGTCGATGGCCCCCGAGGGGTGTGAGAGCATGTATGTACTGATTCCGGTGGCGAACAAGCGCGCGGGCATAGACTGGCAGGACGAGAAGGGCCCGCTGACCGACCGCGTCCTGCACTTCCTGGAGGAATGGGGACTCGACGGCCTACGTGAGCATCTCGAAGTCCTGCACGTCTTTACACCAGATGACTTCGAGTCGGAGCTGAATGCGACCTGGGGCAACGCCTTCGCGGTCGAGCCCCGCCTGACGCAGACCGCCTACTTCCGCCCCCAGAACCGGAGCGAAGACGTCGAGGGGCTCTATCTGGTCGGGGCGGGAACGCACCCCGGTGCGGGAGTGCCGGGCGTGGTGCTGTCCGCCGAAACGACCTACGGGTGCATCGCCGAGGACTTCGGCCTGCCGGACCAGTGGGCGTGGACCGAGCCGGGCGACGTGCGGCTGGCGGCCGGACGTGAGCCCGCGCTCGACGCCGTGCCCGAGTCGGCGGGCGCGGCCCCACAAGCGCCCGCGCCGTCAGTCGAAGCGACCGAGTTGGTGCCGTAGCGAGTCTTCGAAGCTCTCGTACCGGAATCGGTATCCGGCCGCGAGCGTCGCCTCGGGGCGCACCCGCTGCCCCTTGAGCAGCAGTTCGTCGCCCATTTCGCCGAGCATCGCCTTCACCGCGAGCGACGGTACCGGCACGAGGGTCGGTCGATGCAGCACCCGGCCGAGCACGTCCGTGAAGGCCGCGTTGGGGAGCGGGTGCGGCGCGGCCGCGAGCAGCGCGCCACGCACGGTGCCGTCCATGAGCGCGTGGTGGAAGATGCCGGTGACGTCGTCCAAGTCGACCCAGGGCACGTACTGGCGTCCGCTGCCGAGCCGGCCGCCGAGGCCGGTCTTGAAGGCGGCGGTGACCATGGGCAGCGCACCGCCCGCGGGGCTCACGACGAGCCCGTTGCGGATCTTCACCACCCGAATGCCCGCGCCCTCGGCGCGCCGCGCGGCGGCCTCCCACTGCACGCAGGTTTCGGCGAGGAATCCGCGCCCCGGGCCGCTCCGCTCGGTCACGATCTCGTCGCCCCGGCCGCCGTAGTAGCCGACCGCCGAGGCCATGACGAGCGCCGAGGGCCCGTCGGGCTGGCTCGCGATGGCGCGCGCCAGCAGTTCCGTCCCCTGCACGCGCGAGTCGCGGATCGCCTTCTTCTTGGCTTCGGTCCAGCGCACTGCGTTGATGGGCTCGCCGGCGAGATGTACGACGGCGTCCACTCCCCGGAGCCGTTCCGCGTCGATCTCCTGCCGCTCGACGTTCCAGTAGATCGCGTCCGGTCCCGCAGCGTCGCGTGAGCGGACCAGGGGAATCACTCGGTGGCCGCCCGTGGTGAGCAGGTGCCCGAGCGCCGAGCCGATCAGCCCGCCGCTCCCCGTCATCGCCACCGTGAGGCGGGGGCGGTCCCGGAAGGCGCGATGAAGCGACAGGTCGTGCGCCAGCCGCCGGTGGCGGAAGGCGAATCCGCGCCGGAGATCCCTCTCGACCAGCGGCGACGCGAGCAGGTCACCAGCGCTCCCGAGCGGGGGCTCCCAATCGATCTCGTCCTCGACCACGCATCCGCCGCCTTCGGCGGGCAGAAAGCGGTGGTGGTGGACCCACCGTTCGAAGGGGCCGCGAACCTGCTCGTCGACGAAGCCGCGTCCGGGCTGGACCTGCTTGTGTTCGACCTCCCAGGTGAGATCGACGGGGCCTTTCTTGAGGTGCAGCACGGCGCGGCTTCCGTCGCGGATCTCGGCGGGGCGCTCGATGCGCACGTCTTCCCAGGGGGGCGTCATGCGTTGGAGCGCCCCGGGGCGGGTGTGCCAGGCGAAGACCTCGTCGGGCGTGATCTCCGGGATCGTGCTGCGTTGGGTGAAGACGGGCATGGATCGTCGTCGCGCGTATAATGTCAGGGCTCGGATTCGTCCGGGCCGTAGCGTCGGAGGTAGCCGTCGACCGACACCTTGCGCCGCGTGGAGTCGGACGACATCGACCGCACCTTTCCGTACACGGGCCGCTCGGGCCAGCCGCGGTCGAAGCGGCCGAGCACCCAGAAGATCCCGGACCAGGAGTTGGGGTCGCGCCCGTCGATCGACCAGCGGTTGTTGAGCTCGGTCATGATCTCGAGCGCTCGACGCGGGTGCTCGGTCCACTCCAGGATCTTCTTGCCCCAGAGCATACGCAGGTAGTTGTGAATCGTGCCCTCTCGCCGGAGCTGCCGCTGTGCGGCATTCCAGAGCTCGTCGTGCGTCTCGGCCGCCTCGAAGGCGTCGAGGTCGTAGAGGTGCTCCCGCGCGTCGTCGGCGTGGTCGGCGAGCGTCGTGCGCGCCCAGTCAGGGAGCGAGTCGTAGTGCGCGTGGTCCGCCCGCTCGGCACAGTAGCCGAAGCCGAGCTCACGCCAGGTCACGAGTTCGTCGAGGAACGCCTCGGCCGGGGCCGACATGCCCCACCACCCGCTGCGTCTGGCAGTCACCTCGTTCGAGAGCCGGGCGGGGCTCCACCCTTCCCGCCCGGCTACGCGGCGGAAGACCTCGTGCGCCGACAGGTGGCCCCAATGGAGCCAAGGTGACAGCCCGGAGGCGGCGTCGGCGTCGGGGTCATTCCGCGCTTCCGCATACCGGTCGAGTCCGGCGTCGACGAATCGATCGAGCTGCTGGCGTCCCGCGCCGGTGCCCCCTCGAGCCTCGATGGGGCCGACCTTCGCGTCGAGCGGAAGGCGCTCGAGGGCTCCGGCCCGGCCCTCGAGCAGCTCGGCGCCCGCGGCCGGCCACCTTTCGACCAGCCGGTCGAACGACGCCGGAACGGGGGGGAGCTCCGTTTCGGCGAGGGGGGCTTCGGAGGGGAAATGGAGCAGGTGTTCGGGAAGCTCCTTCTGCAGGTGCCGCCGGAAGTGCACGGCCGCCGCGAAGTCCCGGCCCGCCGCCCGCATCGGGTACAAGCCGTTCGAGTCGACCACTTCGAGCCGGCACGTGAGCGCGCGCCCGGCGGCCTCGACCAGGTCGGGCAGGAAGAACGTCGGGTAGTCGTCGGTCACCACCACGGCGGCCTCCGCTCCGAGCGCCACTAGGAGCCCCTTTCCAGCCCCGGGCTCCGGTTCGACGTATGGGTGGTAGCGAACGTTCGTGCCCTCGAGGCGCGCGCGGTGCTCGCGCATGCCGTCGAGCACGAATCGGTGGTGGCGCCGGCTCGCCCACGGGTAGTCGACCTCGAGCGCCTCGAGCACGACCAGCGGAAGGCCGAGCGCACGCGCGTGCCCCACCGCCTGGTCGAGCGCGAAATTCCAGCCCAGGCGGCGCTGCGCGATCATCCAGTAGAGAACAAACGAGGCGTCCGCGCGGAGCGGTGTGTCCCGAATCACGCGAAGCCGGGCCCGAGGAATGTGGGACATGGTCCCACTGGAGAAGCTTTGCACGGACGGCTGGCCCAGTGGCGGGTGACTGAAATGGGTCCATCACACGGCATGTGAGGCCTGCTACCTTCGCCGACCTACGCCGAACGGCCCACACGCCGAACCTCAAAATGTCGCACCTACAAGGCGGCCTGTGCAGAGTCACCCTGGAAGCGGTCCCGGGCAGACGATGGGTGAGGGAGAGCTTCTTCCGCGTGGGAGTGGCTCGAGAGTCGCTACGCTCTGTTCGTGGGAAGTGTTGAGGTGGTTGTCTACCGGTGTC
>CBFGQV010000172.1:0-6442 GCA_965651045.1 uncultured bacterium | reverse complement strand
GGTCTCCGCTCGCGAGTTGCTCGGCGGCGCGGAGCGGGAGCTGCGGAAAGTACGGGCGCAGGTCCTCGAGCGACGGCCCGGGCCCGAGCACCGGAAAGCGCCGCACCCGCTCACGTACCGACGCGAGCAGCGCCTCGGCCTCTTCGACCCGATCGGGGTCGCGCAGGAGCGTGGCGGCGGCCTCGGGCCAGGGGTTCTGGAGCCGGTCGAGTTCGGCGTCGACCTCGCGGAGCCGCTCGACGTCGCGTCGGAAGCGCGAGACCCGCTGCTCCCAGTCCCGGGGCGGGTGGCGGTCGTCGAGCAGGGTGCGCATGCGAATGCTGGTGAACCCCTGCGCCTCGGCGGCTTCGGCGGCCTCGCGGACGGCCCGCTTCCATGGGTCCTCGTCGGGCTCACCGAGCGCACCCGCGACGCCCGCGAGCAGGTCCTGGAACTCGTCGCCGCCGACCCGGCCGCGGGTCGTACCGCCGCCGAGCAGCCCCGGCAGATCGTCGACGCCGACCTCTCGGCCCTCCAGCTCCTGCACGGCGAGGACGCGGTTCAGCCCCCCGCCGAGCTCGCGAACGTTCCGGAACGAATGCCGGGCCAGGGCCTCGGCGACGCCCGGCAGCAGCGTCTGCCCCCGCTCGTCCGCCTTGCGTCGCACGATCGCCACGCGGGTCTCGAACTCGGGGGGGGCGATGTCGACGATCAATCCCCCCGCGAAGCGCGAGAGCAGGCGCGCGTCGAGGCCGTCCATGTCGGCGGGCGGGCGGTCGCTCGCGAGTACGATCTGCCGGCCGCTCGTGGTGAGCAGGTCGAGCGTGCGCAGGAGCATCTCCTGCGCCTCGGGCTGCCCCGCCAGGAACTGCACGTCGTCGAGAAGCAGAATGTCCAGATCACGGTAGCGGTCGCGGAGACCGTCCCGCTCGCCGGCGGCCAGCGCGGCGGCCAGCTCTTCGAGAAACTCCTCGGTGGTGCTGTAGATGACGTCGGGCCCCTCGGGCCGCTTCCGGGCCTGGTGCGCCATCGCGATCAGAATGTGCGACTTGCCCAGCCCCGACCCCCCGTACAGGAAGAGCGGGTTGTAGTTCGCCCCGGGCGCTTCGGCCGCGCGACGGGCCGCCGCCGACGCCAGCCGGTTGGCCGGGCCGACGACGAAATTCTCGAACGTGAGCTTGGGATCGAGTTCACTCATGGGGCAGGTAGTATCGGGCAGGCCCCGGCGGAAAAAAAGGCTTCACGGGTCACGATCCGTCCCGCTCCGTGGTCTCGCGGGCCCAGGCGGCGGCCTCGGCCAGGTCGGCCGGCAGCGGCGCGCGGAACCGCATGCGCTCGCCCGTCTCGGGGTGCTCGAAGACCAGTTCGGCCGCGTGCAGGAACTGCCGGGGCACGCGGCGCGCGAGCTCGCGGGCCCAGCTCCGGGCCGGGCCGCCCATGCCCCGCTCCCACCGGGCGCCGTATCGGTCGTCGCCCACCACGGGGTGCCCCGCATGCGCGAGGTGCACTCGAATCTGGTGGGTGCGCCCGGTCTGCAGCTGGACGGCCAGCAGTTCCGCCGCGCGCCAGCGCTCCCGCACGCGCAGGTACGTGACCGCCCGCCGCCCGCCCTCGACGACGGCCATGCGCTTCCGGTCGCGGGGGTCGCGCCCCACGGGCTCGTCGATGGTCAGGCGGTCCGGCCCGAAGTGCCCCCACGACGCCGCCAGGTAGCGGCGCTTCACCTCACGCCGCCGGAGCGCGTCGGCCAGGTGGCGGTGCGCCGCATCGGTCTTGGCGACGACGAGCAGGCCGGAGGTGTCGCGGTCGAGCCGGTGCACGATGCCCGGGCGAAGGCGGCCGCCGACGCCCGAGAGCCCGTCCAGGTGGTACATCAGCGCGTTGACGAGGGTGCCGCTCCGGTGGCCGGGCGCGGGGTGGACGACCATGCCCGCGGCCTTGTCCACCACGGCCAGGTGTTGGTCCTCGTAGACGAGCGTCAGGGGCAGGTCTTCCGCTTCGATGGCGACCGGCTCGGGCGGGGGCACGTCGACCGACACGTACCACCCCGCGCGAAGCGGCTCCGCCTTGCGCAGCTGGTCCGCCGCCGGCGCCCCCTCGCCCGCGATTCGCACCCGCCCGGCCTCGAGCAGCTTGTGGACGCGCGTCCGCGAGAGGTCGAGCTCGCGGCTCACCACCAGGTCGAGCCGGGCCCCGACGTCGGCCTCGTCGACGGTGAAGCCGGTCTCGCCCTCGGGCGTCGGCGGGCTCACGAGGACGGGCTCACGCACCTGCACGGCGGAGCGCCACGACCGCCGGCGTGCCGTCGAGGTCGGTCTCGCGCCACGCCTCCCACCGGGCCTCGACGCCCTCGCCCTGCATCTCGAGCGACGTCGCCAGCGTCTCGCCGGCCAGGAAACGCTCCCACGCCCGCGCGGCCCGGAGCACCTCGTCGTCGGCGAAGATGCCGAGTTCGATGCGGTCGGTGATCTCGAAGCCGGCGTCCTTTCGGAGTCGCTGAATGCGGTTCACCAGCTCACGCGCGGTGCCCTCCATGCGAAGCTCGTCGTCGAGGGCCGGATCGAGGGCCACGGTGTGCGTGCCATCGGAACGCACCACCAGGTCGCCCGACGCCTCTTCCACCACCTCGAGGTCGTCGGGCTCGAGCGCCATCGTCCGGCCCGCGACCTCGACCTGCACGGGCTCTCCGCTCCGGAACGCCGAGAGGCGGTCCTCTGAAAGCGCCCGGATCGCCTCCGCGGCGGCGTTGGTGTCGGCGCCGAAACGCGGGCCCAGGGTCCGAAAATTGGGCCGGGCCTTGAGCGACACGAGCCCCTCGGCGCTTCCGAGAAAGCGAACGTCCTTGACGTTCAACTCGTCTCGCACGAGCGCGAGCACGTCGTCGGACGGCGCGCGCCCGCCGGGCACGACCGCGTGGAGCCGCCGCAGCGGCTGACGCACGCGAATCTGCACGTCCTCGCGCGCCGCGCGGCCGAGCGACACGAGCGCGCGCGCCACCTCCATCTCGTCTTCGAGTTGCCGGTCGGCGACGTCGGCGACGGTCCCGGCCGCGGGGAAGCGTTCGAGGTGCGCGCTCCGGCCCGTCAGCGCGCGGTGCAACCAGTCGGCGACGAACGGCGTCACCGGTGCCAACAACAGCGCGACGGTACGGAGCGCGTCCCAGAGCGTGCGGAAGGCGGCCCGCGCATCGGCCTCGCCGGTATTGCCCCAGAAACGCGCGCGGCTCCGCCGCACGTACCAGTTCGAAAGGTCGTCGACGAAATCCCCTACGGCGCGGTACGCGCGCGTCAGTTGATAGGCGTCGAGCTCGCTCGATACCTCGGCGGTGAGCGAATCCAGGCGCGAGAGCAGCCACCGGTCGAGCACGCCGCGTTCGGCGGGGGGCGGATCGAGGTCGTCGGACGGCCGCCACCCCTCGGTCTCGGCGTAGAGCCGGAAGAAGCGATAGGTGTTGGCGAGGGTGTCGAAGAACTTGCGAGCGGCTTCGCGCACGCCCTCCGGATCGTAGCGCTTCGGTACCCACGGGTTCGAGACGGTGATGAAGTACCAGCGCAGCGGATCGGCGCCGTGATCGGCGACCGCGTCCCAAGGGTCGACCGTGTTCCCGCGCGACTTGGACATCTTGAGGCCGTCGGCGTCCAGGATCAGGTCGTTGACCACGACGTTCCGGTACGACGGGCCCTGGCCGAGCATGCTCGAGATGGCCATGAGCGAGTAGAACCAGCCGCGTGTCTGGTCGAGTCCCTCGCAGATGAAGTCGGCCGGAAAGTGCGACCGGAACTCGTCGCCGTTCTCGAAGGGGTAGTGCCACTGCGCCCAGGGCATCGCGCCCGAGTCGAACCAGACGTCGAGCACGCCGGGGGCGCGCGTCATCGCGCCGCCGCATTCGTCGCAGCTCCAGCTCAGCTCGTCGATGAAGGGCCGGTGCGGGTCGAAGCCGTCGCCGAGCGGGCCCGCGAGCGACTCGAGCTCGGCGAAGGACGACACCCAGCGCACGTGCCTGGGGTCGTCGGCACAGACCCACACCGGCAGCGGCGTGCCCCAGTAGCGGTCGCGCGAAAGCGCCCAGTCGACGTTGCCCTTGAGCCACTCGCCGAACCGGTTCTCGCCCACCTCCGGCGGGTGCCACCCGACCTGGTCGTTGTTGGCGAGCATGACCTCCTTGAGGGTGGAGGTCGCGGCGAACCACGAGTCGCGCGCCATGTAGATGAGCGGCGAGCGGCAGCGCCAGCAGTGCGGATAGCTGTGTCGCTCGACCCCGGCCCGGAAGAGGCGGCCGCGCTCGTCGAGGGCTTCGATCACCACCGGGTCCGCGTCCTTCACGAACAGCCCGCCCACCCGCTCGACGCCCGCGTCGAAATGGCCGGCGTCGTCGATGGGCCGAAGCATGGGCAGCCCGTGGCGCTGCCCGGCGGCATAGTCGTCGGCGCCGAACGCGGGGGCCATGTGCACGATGCCCGTTCCGTCGTCGGCGCTCACGAACTCCTCGGCCACCACCGTCCAGCCGTTCCCGACGTCGGAGGGCTCGGCGACGAGCGTCAGCGGGCGCTCGTAGCGAAGTCCGACGAGCGCGCTCCCCTCGTGCTCGGCGACGATACGGGCGCCCTCACCGAGCACGGCCTCGACGCGGTCTCGGGCGAGCACCAGACGCCGCCCCTCGAAGTCGGCCTCGACGTAGGTGAGCTCCGGGTGCACGGCGAGCCCGGTGTTCGAGGGCACCGTCCACGGGGTCGTCGTCCAAGCCATCAGTTCACGGCCGTCCGGCTGGCCGTCGGGCCCGAGCACCCGGCACAGGAAGAAGAGCGACGGGTCGTCGACCTCTTCGTACCCCTGCGCCACCTCGTGCGAAGAGAGCGCGGTGCCGCAACGCGGGCAGTAGGGCACGCTCTTGTAGCCACGATAGAGCAGGCCACGCTCGGCGAGCTGCCCGAGAATCCACCACACCGACTCGATGTAGTCGTTGTGGAAGGTCACGTAGGGCCGCGAGTAGTCGAGCCAGTAGCCGATGCGCTCGCTCAGCGCCTCCCAGTCCTCCTTGTAGGTGAAGACGGACTCCCGGCACACCTCGTTGAAGCGCGCGATCCCGAGCGCCTCGATCTCCGGCTTGCCGCTGATGCCGAGCTTCTTCTCCGCCTCGATCTCGACCGGCAGACCGTGCGTGTCCCACCCCGCGATGCGGGTCACGCGGTGCCCGAGCATGGCGCGGTGCCGGCACACCATGTCCTTGATCGTGCGCGAGATGATGTGGTGCAGGCCGGGCCGCCCGTTCGCCGTGGGCGGACCCTCGTAGAAGACGAAGGGCTCGCCGTCGGCGGTCGCGTCGAGCGACCTCCGGAAGAGGTCTTCCGCGCGCCAGCGGGCAAGGGTCTCGTCTTCGAGCGCACCCGCAGACGACGGGTATTCGGGAAACGACATCATGAACGGTGTCGGGGGGATCGTCGTGTGGGTTCAGCCGCCGGACGCGGCCTCGTCGGTGGGCTCGTCGGTCGGGGTGCCGGTGGGCTCGCTTGCCGCCCTTCCGCCCCGCAACTCGAGGTCGACCGCGGGGCTCTCGACGGGCGCGCGACCTTCCTCCACGGCGAGCGCGTCGAGTTCGCGTTCGAGCAGCTGACGGAACGAACCCAGGAAGCGCAGCCGGCGGCGCTCGACGTCGGCCAGCGACGCCCTGCGCTGCTCCACCTCCCGGTCGGCCTCGGCGAGCAGCCGGCGGCCCTCGGCCTCGGCCTCCTTCCGGAGCAGGTCGGCCTCGCGCTGGGCCTGCGAGCGGATCTCGCCCCGGAGCTCCTGAGCCGTCACGAGCGCGTCCTGCACCGCCCTCTCGCGCTCGGTGAGCTGGCCGACCTGCTCCTGGAGCCGATCGGAACGCTCGCGCAGGGTCAGGTTCTCCTTCACGAGTTCTTCCAGGCGCTCGGCGACCAGTTCGAGGAAGGTGTCCACCTCGGACGGATCGTAGCCGCGCATGAGTCGCCGGAAGTCGCCACGCTTCTTGCGCACGTCGAGCGGAGTCAGATCGATCATCGAGCTCTCCTCAGGGGGTGCCGGGCCGGTCGCCGAAGAGCGCCGTGCCGATACGAACCATCGTGCTGCCTTCCTCGATCGCGTACCGCAGGTCGTTGGTCATGCCCATCGACAGCTCGGGGCCCACTTCGGGCGCGGCCCTGCGCACGCTCTCCAGCGTCTCGCGCAGCCGCCGGAAGGTCGCGCGCAACACGGACGCGTCGTCGACGAACGGGGCCATGGTCATCAGGCCCCGCACGTCGAGCGCCTTCAACTCGGCGATCTCCAACACGGCCTCGACGGCGCGCGCGGGTGAGAAACCGCTCTTGGCATCTTCGCCCGAGGTGTTCACCTGCACCAGCACCGGCGCACGTACCCCCGCCTCCGCGGCCACACGGTCCAGGCGCTCGGCCAGGCTGATCGAGTCTACCGAATGGATAAGATCGATCACAACGAGCGCTCGGGT
>CBFGQV010000171.1:0-6450 GCA_965651045.1 uncultured bacterium | reverse complement strand
GCTCGTAGCGGCTCAGGAGCTCGCGGAACGCACGTTCCCGACCCTGGGCCGCGAGAGCGGCCAGGTCGCGGTCGTCGAGGCGAGTCAGATCCTGGGCGGACAGCGGCTGGGCCCCTTGGCGTTGGTGGTCGCTCAGAGGCCCCGCGGCGTCGGCCGTGGTCGCGAAATGGAGTGCCATGGCGACCCGCCCTACGGTGCATCGGCCGACGAGGTTTCTCGGGGAGTGGAATCCCCCTCGCGAGACCGGTACGTTTGGTGCCCCTCGCGGGAGAACCTAGCGGACCCGAACTCCGGTGTCATGACGACCCATCCCCAGGCTGCGCCCTCGAAGGGCCGACAGCGCGAACGCCAGGTACGCACGCTCTTCTCGGAGATCGCGCCCCGGTACGATCTGCTCAACCACCTGCTCAGCCTGAACATCGACCGAGCGTGGCGGCGGAAGGCCGTCGATCTGCTCGAGTGGGAACGCGTGCCCGGCGGACTCTACCTCGACGCCTGCGCGGGCACCTTCGATCTGAGCCTCGAACTCGCCCGCCGCCCGGGCTTCGAGGGTCGCGTGACCGCCTCGGACTTCGCGCAGCCCATGCTCGTCGAGGGCGCCCCGAAGCTCGAGCGCGTGCCGGTCTCGCCGGTCTGCGGCGATTCGCTGGCGTTGCCCTTCGGCGAGGGCACCTTCCACGGCGCGACGGTGGGATTCGGGGTGCGGAACCTCGCCGACCTCGACCGCGGCTTCCGCGAGTTCCACAGGGTCCTTCGTCCGGGCGGGCGCCTGGTCGTGCTCGAGTTCACCACGCCGCCGAATCGTCTCGTGCGCGCCGGGTACCTCTTCTACTTCGAGCGCATTCTGCCGTTGGTCGGCCGGCTGGTGTCCGGGCACCCGTGGGCCTACAGCTACCTGCCGGCGTCGGTGCGCGAATTCCCGGGCCCCGACGCGCTGCGGGGACAGCTGCTCGCGGCAGGGTTCCGCGACGCGGGCTACCGCCTCGTCACTCTGGGGATCGCCGCGATCCACTGGGCCGAGAAGTAGCCGGGCCTTCGGCCTCGAGCACGGTGACCGGCCCGAACACGTCGAGCGACCGGTCGAAGGCGTCGGGGTCACCGACGACCAGGATCACCATGCGGTCCAGGTCGAGGTGGCGGCGGTAGACGTCGCGTACGTCCGAGGGCCGCACCCGCTGAATGCCGTCCAGGTAGCGCGTGAGCCAGTTCGCCGGAAGGCCCTCGGCCTCGTAGAACATTCGGCGCGAGACGATCTGGGCGGCCGACTCGAAATTGAAGACGAAGCCGTGGGTGGCCTCGTCGACGGCGCGGTCGACCTCGTCGGCGTCCGGCGCGCCTTCGGCCATGCCCCGGAACACCTCGAACATGGTTTCGATGGCCTCGGCGGTGGCGCCGGCCCGGGTGCGCGTGGTGCCCCCGATCAGTCCGTCGTAGCGCGCCGGCGCGGTCCAGAGCGAGGACGCCGAATAGGCGAGCCCCTCTTCCGTCCGGAGCCGCGCGAGCAGGCGGCTGCTCAGGCCGCTCGCTCCGAGGATCGCGTTGCCGATCCTCGACGCGTAGTAGTCGGGTGTGTCCTCCTGTCGGAGCGCCGCGGCGTGGGCCACGACGATCGTGCTCTGTTCGAGCGGACGTGGAATCAGGAAGACCCCAGGCGAGCGGCGAATCGACGGCTCGGGCGTCTCCGGCACCGGCTCGGTGCACGCCGGCCAGTCGGCGATCAGCGCCTCGAGCTTCGGCCGAATCTCGTTCCAGCTCACGGCCCCGGTCACGCCGAGCGTCAGGTTGTCTCGGCAGAACACGCGTCGATGCACCCACCGCACGCGGTCGACGGTGAGTCGGGTCGGGGCGAGGTCCTCGGGAGTGATCTCCCACCCGATCGGGTGGTCGCCGAACATCAGCCGGTTGAAGGCCGAGAAGGCGAGCACCCCCGGGTCGTCGAGGCGGCGCCGGACGTTCTCGACCTCCTGGCCCCGCCAGACCTCGAGGCGGTCCTCGGCGAGGCCCGGGCGCTTGAGCATGGCGCCCCACAGGTCGAGCGCGCGGTCGAGGTGCTCGGCCAGGGTGTTCATGCTCGAAAAGGTCACGCCCCCGCCGCCCCCGAAGCTCGTCTGAATCGCGTGGTACTCGATCAGGTGATCGACCGAGTCGGGTGCGAGCGTCTCGGTGCCCCCGGCGCGGAGCAGCGAGGGAAGGGCGGTGCCCGCGGCGTAGTACTCACGGCCGAAGCTGCCGTAGCCGCCCCGGAACCGCGCCATCACGTCGACGAGCGGAAGCGAGGGGTCTTCGAGCAGCAGTACCGTGACGCCACCCGGCAGCTCGTGCCGCACCGGCTCCGGCGGATCGAAGCGGAGCTCCGGAAACCGCAACGCCTCGGCGGCCTCGCGGCCGACGTCCTGACCGGCAGAGGGTGAGGGGCCGAGCGCGACCAACCCCGCCCCCACCAGAAGGAGTGCCCGGCCCCGCGGCCGCCCACGCCGCGACCGACCCGGCGTCACCGGGGCTCCTCCGGCGCGCGTCGCACCACCGCCACGGTCTTGTTCGCGTCGGTGAAATAGCGTCGCGCGACCTCCTGCACGTCGGCAGGGGTCACCCGTGCGATCCGTCCGCTCATGCGGAACGTCTCGCGCCAATCACCCCGGAGCGACGCCGAGGCGGCGAGCTGGAAGGCCAACCCGAGGTGCGACTGCAGCCGACGCAGCTCTCCGGCCTCGATCTGGTTGCGCACCTGTTCCAGCTCGCGCGCATCGGGGGGCTCGGACGCGAGGCGGGCCAGCTCTTCTTCGACCACCCTTTCGATCTCTTCCGGTGTGTGCGGCGCGCGCGGGGCGGCGTCGACCGTGAAGAGCTGCGGGTACAGGTCGCCCGGACCGAGGGCGCTGCTCACGAAGGTGGCCAGGCGGTCGTCGACCACGAGTCGCCGGTAGAGGCGCGAGGTCCGGCCACCGGTGAGGATCGCCGTGAGCATGACGAGCGCGGGCGTGTCGTCGTGTCGCGCCGAGGGCACGTGCCACCCGATGCGGAGCGCCGGCTCGGCGTCGAAGCGGACCTCCACGCGCCGCTCGCCGCGCTGCTGCGGCTCGACCGCACGTACGGGGGGCGGGGGCTCGCCCGCCGGCACGCCGGAGAAGTACCGGTGGACCCAGCCCTCGACCTGGTCGGGGTCCAGGTCTCCGACGATGGCGATCACCGCGTTTCGGGCGCCGTAGTAGCGCCGGTAGTAATCGAGCACGTCGCGCCGCGTCAGACGCCGCAGGTCGGCCATGTGCCCGACGACCGGCTGGCCGTAGGGGTGCACCTGAAAGGCCGTCGCCAGATGGGCCTCGGTGAGGAGCCCGCCCGGGTGCGTGTCGACCCGCAGGCGCCGCTCCTCCATGACCACGTCGCGCTCGGCGTAGAACTCCCGAAAGACCGGGTTTCGCATGCGGTCGGCCTCGAGCGCGAACCACAACTCGGCGCGGTTGGCCGGAAGCTCGACGTAATAGATCGTCGCCTCGGCCGTGGTGGTCGCGTTCAGGTTGCGCGCGCCGTTGCGCGACAGAATGCGGTCGAACTCGTTCGCCACCACGTACGCGCGTGCCGAGTCCTCCAGGGTGCCGATCCGGGCTTCGAGCGCACGGAGCCGCGTCGAATCGGGCGCATCGGGCCCCCGGGCATTCCGGGCTCGCGCGAGCGAGTCGCCGACCTCGTCGATGCGGGCGAGCAGGACCCGCTCCCGTTCGGGCTCACGCGTGCCGACCGACGCGGTGCCCTTGAAGAGCATGTGCTCGAGCAGATGCACGATGCCGGTGCGCCCCCGCTCCTCGTTCACGCCGCCGACCGCGTACTGCACGGCGAAGGCGACGGTCGGCGCGCCGGGACGCGGCGCGATCAGCACGCGCAGGCCGTTCTCGAGCGTCACTTCGCGAACGTCGAGTTCGACCGCCTGTGCGGCCAGCGGCCGGGCGCCGAGCAGCGCCCAGGCGAGGCCCACGGCCGCGGCGACGACGAAGGAGGCGGGGCGCATCAACGCTGGCAGCGCGGACAGAGAAAGGCCGAGCGGTTGGCGAGCACCACCCGCTCGATCGCGGTCCCGCAGCGCCCGCACGGCTCGCCTTCGCGGCCGTACACCTCGAGGCTCGCTACGAAGCGCCCGCGTTCACCCTCGGCGCTGCGGTAGTTCCGGATCGTCGTGCCCCCGGCGTCGATCGCCCGCCGAAGAATGCGCCGGAGCGCCCGGTGCATGCGCGTCGCTTCGTCGGCGCGCACCTCTCGGGCGGGGCGCGCCGGGTGAACGCCCGCGAAATAAAGGGCCTCGTTCGCGTAGATGTTGCCCACGCCGGCGATGCGGCGCTGGTCGAGAAGCCAGTTTCGTACGGGCGATCGTGACGCGCCCAGGTCGGCGAGCAGGCGGCGCGCGGTGTATCGCTCGCCGAGCGGCTCCGGCCCGAAGCGGGCCTCGCGCGCGGACCACCCCTCCGGATCGAAGAGTTCGAGCGCGCCGAAGCGGCGCACGTCGTCGTAGACCATCCGAACGCCGTCGTCGAAGTGGAAGGTCACCGCCGGGTGCGTGGCGGGCGGCGGGTCGTGCCCGGGAATCCCCCGGACCGAGAGCCACCCCGTCATGCCCAGGTTGACCACCATGACCGCGTCGGGAGAGAGCCGGAAGACGAGGTTCTTCGCGCGCCGGCCCAGCCCATCGATCGTGCGCCCGGCCGCGCGCCGGCGGAACGCGGTGGGCGCCTCACGGAGCACGTCGGCGTGGTGCACCTCGACGCGCCGTACCGTTCGCCCGACCACGTGCGGCCTCAGCCCGCGCGCGAGGGTTTCCGCTTCGGGCAGCTCCGGCACGGATCAGCTCTCGAAGGTGACCGCCGTACCCGACGCCGAGACCATGAGCATGCCGTTGCCGGTACCGAGCACCTCGTAGTCGAGGTCGACCGCGATGACCGCGTCGGCCCCGCGCTCGCGCGCCTCGTGCGCCATCTCGCGCAGCGCCTCCTCGCGCGCCGAGCGGAGGGCCTGCTCGTAGGCTCCGGCGCGGCCGCCGACGATGTCACGAATGCCGGCCAGGAAGTCCTTCACGATGTTGGCGCCGATGATGGCCTCGCCCGTGACGATGCCCTTGTACTCCCGGACACGTCGACCTTCGATGCTCGGTGTGGTGGTGATGATCATGCTCATGCTCCTCGTTGTCGGCGCGACTCGCGCCACCCGATGTCTGTACGGTAGTACTTCTGCTCCATGACCACGCCTTCCGCGGCCCGGCGGCTGCGCTCGGCCGCTTCGTCGAGGTTCGCCCCGAGCCCGGTGCAGGCGAGCACGCGCCCGCCCGAACTCACGAGCCGGCCGCTGCGAATCGCCGTGCCCGCGTGGAAGACCACGAGATCGGGGTCGTCGGGCACCGAGGCGAGGTCGATGTCCTTGCCCGTCTCGTACGCGTCCGGATACCCCCCCGACGCGACGACGGTCGTGACCGCCGCGCCCGACCGCCAGCGCACTGGATAGGGCGGAAAGCGCTGGCCCTCGGCCGCGGCGAGCAGGAGGTCGAGCAGCGAACTCTCCATCATCGGCAGCACGACCTGCGTCTCGGGATCGCCGAAGCGGGCGTTGAACTCGACGACCTTGACCCCCTCGGGGGTGAGCATGAGCCCCGCGTAGAGCAATCCCCGGAACGGGTGCCCGGCCTCGGCCATCGCCGCCAGCGTCGGCTCGAACACGCGGGTGCGGACCTCGGCCATCACGGAGTCGGTCGCGACCGAAACGGGCGCGTAAGCACCCATGCCGCCCGTGTTGGGTCCGGTGTCGCCCTCGCCGACGCGCTTGTGGTCCTGCGAAGGCAGGAGCAGCACCACGTCGGTGCCGTTCGTGACCCCGAAGATCGACAGTTCTTCGCCCTCCATGAAATCTTCGATCACGACCTCGCGCCCTGCCTCGCCGAACGCCATCTCGCCCATCATCTGGGCGATCGCGTCGTGCGCCTCGGCGACGGTTTCGCAGACGATGGCGCCCTTACCCGCCGCGAGCCCGCTCGCCTTGACGACGATCGGCGCGCCGCGTTCGGACACGTACGCACGCGCGCCCTCGGCGTCGGTGAACACACGCGCGTCGGCGGTCGGGACCCCCGCGCCGCGCATCAGCTCCTTGGCGAAGGCTTTCGAGCTCTCGATGCGAGCCGCCTCGCGGGTCGGGCCGAAGACCGGGAGCCCCTTCTTCCGGAATCGGTCGACGATGCCGGCCGCGAGCGGCGCTTCGGGCCCCACGACGGTGAGGTCGATCGCGCGTGACGCGGCCCAGCCCGAGAGCGCCTCGAGGTCGCCCGGGGCGATCTCGACGGCCTCACAGAGCGCGGCCATGCCCCCGTTCGGGCGTGTCGCGTAGAAGGTGGCGCCGGGCGCGTCCCGGCGGAGTTTCCAGAGCAGGGCGTGCTCGCGCCCGCCGTTGCCGACGATCAGGATCCGCATGGGTCCGGTG
>CBFGQV010000170.1:0-6465 GCA_965651045.1 uncultured bacterium | reverse complement strand
TGGTGGTGGCGGAGGTGGGGGATGGTAGACCGGCAGGCCGACGTCGCGTCGGTTATCGATGTCCTGTGCGAGGCGTTCGCCGACTACCCGGTCATGCGGTTCGTGCTGGGGCCGGGGGGCGAAGGACACGAAGCCCGTCTTCGCCGCCTCATCGAGTTCTTCGTCATGGCGCGAGCTCTCCGCGGCGAGCCCCTGCTGGGCGTCGCCGACGGAGGCCGCCTCGTCGCGGCGGCGACCGTTTCGTTTCCGGGGCTGGTCGAGAGCCCCCCCGAACTGCGCGAGCTACGCGAGCGGGTGTGGCGCGATCTGGGTACGGGCGCGCGCGAGCGCTACGAAGCCTACGGTGCTGCCTGTGCGCCGCTCGACGTGGCCGTGCCGCACGCCCACCTGAACATGATCGGGGTCAGGCCCGCATTTCAGGGTCGCGGCCTGGCGAGCCGGCTGCTCGACGAGGTGCACACGATCTCCCGCGCCGAGCCCGCGTCGGAAGGCGTAATGCTCATGACTGAAAGCGCGCGGAACGTGGCGCTCTACGAGCACGCCGGGTATCGGACGGTCGGCCACGTGCGCGTGGCGCCGGACCTCGAGAGTTGGGGCATGTTCAGACCCGATTGAAGGGCAGCCCGCTCACGCCAGCCACTCCACGAACGCCCGAACGCCCTCGCGGAACGGCACCTGCGGGTCGTACCCGAAAAGCCGCCGGGCCTTCGAGACGTCGGCGAACGTCCGGTCCACGTCGCCGGGTTGCATGGGCAGTCGGCACACGCGGGGCTCGACGCCCAGTTCTTTGCCGAGCACCCGGATCATTTCGGCGAGGGTGACCGTTCGGCTCTCGCCCAGGTTCACGATCTCGTACGCGCCCGGGTTCCGGCGCGCCCAGTCCAGCGCTCGCACCACGCCCTGCACGGTGTCCGAGATGTACGTGTAGTCGCGCGAGGTCGAGCCGTCGCCGAACATGGGGATCTCCTCGCCGGCCCGCATCAAACGCGCGAACTTGTGTATGGCGAGGTCGGGTCGCTGGCGCGGGCCGTAGACGGTGAAGAAGCGCAGGCAGGGCACGCCGAGCCCGTCGAGGTGGCTGGCGGCGTGGCACAGCAGCTCGCCGGCCTTCTTCGTCGCCGCGTAGGGCGAGATTGGGTGGTCGACCCGGTCGTCTTCCGAGAACGGCACCTTCTCGTTGTTGCCGTACACCGAACTCGACGACGCGAAGACGAACGGGCGAATGCCGCGCGCGGCCGCGAACGACAGCAAGCGCATCGTGCCCATCACATTCACGTCGGTGTAGAGCTCGGGCTGCTCGATCGAGGGTCGCACGCCCGCGCGCGCCGCCAGGTGCACGACGGCGTCGACCTCGTCGGGAAGCGCGGCCAGTGCGCCCGCGTCGCGAAGGTCGCCCTCGACCAGCCGGAAGCTCGCGTGGTCCCGCGCGCTTCGCAGGTTGGCCTCTTTCACCGCTCGGGCGTAGAAGTCGTCGAAGCTGTCGAGTCCCACGACTTCGACGCCTTGCTCGAGAAGGGCGTCGACGACGTGGGATCCGATGAAGCCGGCTGCGCCGGTGACGAGAACGGACATGCGGACCGGGGGCCTCGGGTGTTGGCGAGAGAGAGCCCCCAAGCTCGCCGTCGCCCCGTGGCGCGGGCAAGTCGCGTGGCGCCTCGGTCGCTACATCTCGCAGCGCGCGGCGCGCATCTCCCAGCTCTGCACCTGGTCGCTGTCGGCCCCGCCGTCGATGCGCGCGGTGAGCACGTCTCCGGCGCGGCGGTAAACGATACGCTTCGGAAAGTCGTGCTCGGGGGCTTCGAAGATCGCCTCGTTCTCGGTGACGGTGGTGGCCGTGAACCCGTGCTCCGAGCGGTCCCCGTTGGGGTAGGGCGTGAGCACGATCTCGTCGCGCACCACCAGAATCGACGTGAACTCGAAGTGCACCACGCGGCCGCCGCCGAGGTAGCGCGTCTGGCCGAGCATGGCGCTGCCGGCGGGCGCGGTATAGCGCTCTTCGATGACGCCGGGCTCGCCGCGGTAGTCGAAGGTGCCCGCCCAGCATCCGGCCATGAACGAGAGGCCGGCCAGCGGCGAGGCGGGCGCGTCCTGCGCGTGGACGCCCGGCACCGCGACGCCGAGCACGAAGAGGGCGGTGAAGCAACGCTTGCGGATCATCGGCCGTACATGCTCCTGTAGGCGGGTCGAAGGGGCGGAACGGTCCGGAAGCTACTCCGCGGCGGGCGGCCGGGCTTGGAAAAATCCGTCATGGGAATCCCCGGGGTCGACAAGGAGGGTGGGACGTGGTGTATCGCGAGTTCGAGCCGCCGCCGGCGCTCCGGCCGGTCGTGCGGTGCTTCTGGATCTTGCGGGACCTCGACGGCGCGTCGCACACGACGCCGCAGAGCGGGCCGCCCGAAGGCGTGCTACCCGACGGTTCGCCCGAGATCATCCTGAACTTCGCCGATCCCTTCATGCACTTCGATCGGTCCGGGCCAGAGAAGGGGAAGGCCCAGCCGACGGCGATGCTCGTCGGGGTGATCACCGAGCCTCTGCTTATCGCGCCGAGCCGACGCACCGACCTGCTGGGTGTGCGGTTGACGCCGGCCGGCGCATATCGGCTGTTCGGTGTGCCGATGCGTGAACTGACCGACCGCTACCGGGCGATCGGCGACCTCTCCCGACCGCTCGCGGGGCTGCTGGAAGAGCTCGGTGCGTTACCCACCGACGCGGCACGCGTGGCCTGTCTGACCCGCCGGCTCTCGCCGCTCGCGGGTAACACCGGCCACGACCCCCGGGCGGCTGCGGCCGTCGAGATGCTCCGGCGCACCGACGGACGCCTGGGCATCGACCGCGTGGCGCACGAGGTGGGCCTCGGTCCGCGTCAGTTCGCCCGCATCTTCACCGAAGAGGTCGGCGTCGGCCCCAAGACGCTCGCCCGCATCTTCCGGTTCCAACACGTGCTGCGCCTGGTGGCCGGGCCCGACCCCATGCCCGCCGCCCGAGCCGCCTTCGCCGCCGGCTACTACGACCAGTCCCACCTGATTCGCGACTTCCGCCAGTTCGCGGGTGCCTCGCCCGGCGCCTTCCTCGCGCTCGACCACGGGCTCGCCGACGTGTTCACCGACGCGGAGCTGGCGCGACGAAATGGAGCTTGATCAGCTCGCCTGGTACGGTGTATTGGTGGAGGTGGATTCTCAGAACTCTCATTGCCCGGGCGATACTCATGACTACCCGCTCCTCGGTGACCGTAGCGGAATTGGCGCCCACGGTGACCGTCGGCCGCCCTCTGGCCGATCTTCCGTCGATACTCGAATCGTTGCCGAGAATGGGCGAAGCAGAGGCGAGGCGCTTCACGGCGGACCTCGAGGACATGCGTCGAGGTGGGCCACCGGATGACCCTCGGCGACGCTGATCGCCACATCCGGCGGGGCTCGACGTCGAGGTCCTGCCGTCAGCCCCCTGACCCCTGCGCGGTCTCGGTCGACGGCGCGGCCCCGTGGGCGGCCCCGCGCCCTGCGCCGCCGCCCAGCCGCGGCAACAGCATGCCGACCCGCGTCCGGTAGGCGCGATACACGTCTCCGTGGAAGTCACTCAGGTCGCGCTCCTCGAGCCGGATCGCGAGCAGGATCCAGCTCGTCCACACGCCCGTGAGCAGCAGGCGGCCGGCCGACATCTCGGGCGCGGCCCAGAACGCCATGAGGAAGCCCAGATAGAGGGGGTGGCGCACCCAGCGGTAGAGCCCGGGCGTCTGGAAGCGAGGCTGCTCCAGGCTTCGCCCGCGCAGGTTGGCCCACACCTGCTTGAGCCCGAAGAGGCGGAAGTGGTCGATCAGGAAGGTCGACAGCAGGACGGTCGCCCACCCGGCCCAGAACACGCCTTCGAGCAGGGCCACCGCGACGGAGTGCTCGACGGCCCAGACGGTGGCCGGCATCGGCCGCCAGAACACCATCATCACGGCGAGCACCGCGGTGGCGATCAACACGTATACACTGCGTTCCAGGTGCGTGGGCACGACGCGCGTCCACGCGCGCTTGAACCACGGTCGGGCCATGACGCTGTGCTGCACGGCGAAGAGCAGCAGCAGCCCGACGTTGATCGCCAGGGCGGTGCTCGTCGCGGTTGCCGGCCCCGCGTCGATCGACTTGGGCACGGTGAGGTTGCCGACGAAGCCGATCAGGTAGACGAAGGTGCCGAAGAAGAAGGCGTAGCTCGCCACGCCGAACACGAATCCGAGCAGTCTGCCCACGGTGGCCTCCCGGTTGGTCGGAATCCAATCACCCGACGCTGAACGTGGGGATTCGCGGGCGGGCCCGCCTGAGGCTCTGGTCCCGTGTTCGGGGGCACCACGACGGCGCTCGTGGGACCTGGGTCCCGGACCGCGTGGAGGCGGCCTGCAGCCGGTCAGTCCGCTCGGCCGAGCCCGGCTTCACGGGCCAGCACGATCGCGCGGGGGCGATCGTCGACCTGGAGCTTCGAGAAGTTCCGGGTTACGTGGTTCTTCACGGTCTTGGGCGCGATCCGGAGCCGCTCGGCGATCGCCGGGTTGGGGTGGCCGGCCGCGACGAGGTCGAGCACTTCGAGCTCACGCGGGGTGAGCCCGTCGAGCGCCGCAGCGCGTCCGGTCTCGCGCGGTTCGATCGTCGTGCCCAGGAATCCCCTGAGCTCGTCCAGGAACCGGGTCCACGCGGGCTCCGACTCGAGCAGCACGTGATTCCGGCTCTCGAGCGGCACGAACCGCGCGCCGGAGATGCCGGCCGCCAGCGCCCGTCCCGAATCGAACGGAATCACCTCGTCGTGGCGCGCGTGCAGGACCAGCGTCGGGCACGCGACCGCGGCGAGCCGGTCGCGCACGTCGATGTCGCCGCAGCACTCCTCGATGCGCACGGCGAGGTGCGGCTCGGTCGTGCGCCGCTGCAGCTCGTTGAACCAGTCGGCCTGCTCCGGCGTGCCGTCGGGTATGAACATCGAGGTGAAGACCTGCCGGAAGGCGGGGTTGTCGCGGCCCCAGCCGTCGGCGATGAGCTGCAGCAGCGCCTCTTCGCGGCGCCGGAACGCGGGTGTGCCGCGGTGCCGCCAGCCGACCGTGTAGCTGCCGTACAGCACGAGGTGGCTGACGCGCTCGGGGTGCCGCACGGCGTACTCGATCGCGACGGGCCCACCCTGCGACATGCCGAGCAGCGGAAAGCGCTCGAGGCCCGCCGCGTCCACGACGGCTTCGAGGTCTTCGACCCAGCGCTCGAAGGTCTGCTCGACATCGTGGTCCGAGAGCCCGCACCCGCGCTCGTCGTAGCGCACGAGGCGGTGGCCCCGCGACAGCTCGCGCAGCCAGTGCCGCCAGACCGGGCTCTCCCAGTCGAACTCGAGGTGCGTGAGCCAGTGCGCGGCCTTGACCAGCGGCGGGCCCGACCCCGAGACCGCGTACGCGATCATCGCGCGGTCGGCGGACCGCGTGAAGCGAATCGACTGGGTGGGCGTCTCAACCATCGAGCGCTTCCGATCGACGACGTCAGCTCACCGGCCGGTCCCGCGGCTGCACGCGCACGCTCCAGAGCCCCGAATTGAAGTCGCTGAAGAAGACGTGACCCTTGTAGGGCTGCGGGCCCCACGCGTTCGGCTGGTTCGGCATGAAACCCGTCGGATCGTAGGCCTTGAAGACCGCGATCTCGCGACCCTGCGTCGCCAGGTTGCCCATCAGCTCGCCCTCGACGTCGACCACGCGGAGCCCGCCTTCGTAGTAGGCCACGTAGAGCACGTCGTCTTCGACCCACAGGTTGTGCGTGCCGGCCTCCGGAATCTCGTAGCGGGCGACGTCTTTCGGGTTCTCGGGGTCGGTGAAGTCGATGATGTGCACATACCCGGACGAGGGCGACTGCACGCCGCCGCGGCCCGTCGCGGGGTCGTAGGGCGCGTTGCCGCCGAAGCCCTCGAACGCGGCGCCTTCGCGCGTGAGAATCTCGTCGCCCAGGAAGAGGTAGACCTTGCCGGTCGACTCCTGGTAGTAGGGGAACGCCGCGTGCGTGCGGCCGACGGGGTAGGGCACGTTGGTCACGAAGACCGGGTTCTCGATCGTGCCGCCCCAGCGCCCGTTGCCGACATCGACCACGACCACGCCGTTGCCCCACTCGCTCGAGTACGCGATGCCGTCGTAGACCCAGACGTCGTGAATGCGCGAGTCGGGGTGGTTGTACTCGCTCACGAAGGTGGGGTTGTAGATGTCCCGAACGTCCAGAATCACGTACTTGTCGCCGCCCGAGAGCGCGAAGAGGTAGTCGTTCTGGGCGAACATGTTGTGCACGCCGCCCGTGAGGCCGTCGTCGTAGTTGGCCGCGATGGTGGGACTGCGGGGGTCGGCGAGGTCGATCAGCACGACGCCGTTCCGGCGGTTGGACGCCCCCTCGCGTGAGAGCGCGGCGTAGCGCCCGTCGGGGCTCACCTTCACGTCGTTCACCGTGCGGGCGTCGACCTGGATCGAGTCGACCTTGG
>CBFGQV010000169.1:0-6492 GCA_965651045.1 uncultured bacterium | reverse complement strand
CCGGTCAGAACGCGCTGAGCCCGGTCACGGCCTGACCGAGAATGAGCGAGTGGATGTCGTGGGTGCCTTCGTAGGTGTAGACCGACTCGAGGTTGGCCATGTGCCGCATCGAGTGATACTCGACGAGAATGCCGTTGCCGCCGAGCAGCCGCCTCGCCTCACGCGCGACCTCGCAGGCCATGTCGACGTTGGCGCGTTTGGCGAGCGAGACCTGCTGGGGGGTCATCGTACCCTGGTCCTTGAGCCGGCCGAGCTGGAGCGTCAGGAGCTGGCCCTGCGTGATGCCCGTGAGCATCTCGGCCAGCCGCACCTGCTGAATCTGCTTCGCTCCGATCGGTTCGCCGAACATGACGCGCTCGGTCGCGTAGGAGCGTGCTTCGTCGAAACACGCCATCGCCGCGCCGACGACGCCCCAGGCGATGCCGTACCGTGCCTGCGTGAGGCACATGAGCGGGTGCTTGAGCCCTCCGTCGCTTCCGGGCATGAGCGCCGAGTCCGGCACCTCGACGTCCTGCAGGTGCAGTTCGCTCGTATCGGACGCGAGCAGCGAGAGCTTGCCCTTCTGGTCACGGGCCGTGAAGCCCGGCGTGTCGGTGGGCACGACGAAGCCGCGAATCCCCCGGACGTCGCCGATCTCACCCGTCTGCGCCCACACCACGGCCACGTCGGACATCGAGCCGTTGGTGATCCACATCTTGGTGCCGTTCAGCACCCACCCGCCGTCGACCTTGCGGGCCGTCGTGATCATGCCGCCGGGGTTCGAGCCGTAGTCGGGCTCGGTCAGGCCGAAGCAGCCGATCTTCTCGCCGCTCGCGAGCCGGGGCAGCCACTCGGTGCGGTGCTCCTCGCTGCCGAACGCATGGATCGGGTACATGACCAGGGCGCCCTGGACGGACGCGAAGGAGCGCAGGCCCGAGTCGCCCCGCTCGAGCTCCTGCATGATGAGGCCGTAGGCGACGTTGTTCAGGCCGGCACACCCGTACTTCTCGGGCAGGTTCGCGCCGAGCATGCCCATTTCGCCCATCTCGACGATCAGCTCGGTGGGAAACCGCCGCTCGATGTAGGCCTCGCCGATGAGGGGCATCACCCGGTCGTCCACCCACTCGCGCACCGTGTCGCGAATCATTCGCTCTTCTTCGGAGAGGAGCGAATCCAGATCGTAGAAGTCGACGCCTCGGAAGCTGCTCATCGGACCCTCGTGGTTGGCCGTTGTGAGCGGCGGGCTCGCGCCCGGCCGCGTGTCGTCGTCAGGTAGGGCATGGGTGGGGCATCATCGATCGTGCGGCGGTACCGCTTCGACCGCCCGCCGGTTCCGGAAACGGTCGACCCCGTACAGCACCTCGCGCGCCACCTTGGCGCCGATCCACGCGGCGGCCACGACGGTCGCGAGCCAACCGCCGGGCACCAGGCTCGATGCACCGACCCCGAACCAGATCCAGGCCGCCAACGCCGCCGCCGCGACGCCACCGACGATCCATCCGCGTCGGGACGCGCGCTGTCGGGCGCGGAGTCGGCATTCTTCGCACCAGAGCAGGCGGTCGACCTCGACGGTGTCGCGAACCTGCAGACACCGCACGCAGGTGACCTCTTCGCCGTAGCGGTCCCGCCAGGAGAACCGCGTTCCGGATCCGCCGTCGGAAGGTGTCATCGCGCGCGCGCCGCCGCCGCCCAGCGTCAGTCGAGCGCCCGCACGATCGCCGAGGCGAACTCGGCCGTGGTGGCCCGTCCTCCGCGGTCGGTGGTGACCACCTCACCGGCGCGCACGACCCGATCGACCGCGTCGCGTATGCGGCCGGCGGTGTCGGGCATCTCGAGGTGGTCGAGCATCATGCACGCCGAGAGCAGCAGACCCGTCGGGTTGGCGATGCCCTTGCCGGCGATATCGGGCGCCGAGCCATGCACCGCCTCGAACATGGCGGCGTCCTTGCCGATGTTGCCCGCGGGGGCGAAGCCGAGTCCGCCCACGAGCCCCGCCATGAGATCGGAGAGAATGTCTCCGAACATGTTCTCCATGACGAGCACGTCGAATCGATACGGATCGAGCACGAGCCACATCGCGGTCGCGTCGATGATGCGGTCCTCGAACTCGATGTCCGGGTAGTCGGCGGCGACTTCGCGGGCGACGTCGAGAATGAGCCCCTGCGTGTACTTCAGAATGTTCGCCTTGTGCGCGACGGTGACCTTCTTCCGGCCGTGCGTGCGCGCGTACTCGAAGGCGTACCGGACGATGCGCTCCGTGCCGAACCGCGTGACGATCATGACCGACTCGGCGGCGGCGCGCGCGTCGCCGCCCATGCCGATGTAGTGCTCGACGCCCACGTAGAGGCCCTCGGTGTTCTCACGAATGAGCACGAGGTCGATGTCTTCGTACCGGCCGCCCGGTGCGACGGTACGCGCGGGCCGGACGTTGGCGTAAAGGTCGAATTCCTGCCGGAGCGCCACGTTGATGCTCCGGAAACCGGACCCGGAAGGTGTGGTCAGCGGGCCCTTGAGCGCGATACCCGTTCGGCGAATCGAATCGATCGTCGCGTCGGGGAGCGGCGTGCCCACCGTCTCGAGCGCCGAGATGCCTCCCAGCTGTTCGTCGTAGTCGAGGTCGGCGCCGGCGGCACGAAGAATCTCCAGGGTGGCGCGGGTCACCTCGGGGCCGATGCCGTCGCCCGGGATCACCGTGATGGTCTGGCTCATCGAATGTCGGTCCTTGTAGTCAAGACGGGGTCGACCCCGCGCCCGGTTCAGCGTCGGACGTAGCGGTCGCTGTATTCGAATTCGGTGCGCTCCTCACCCCAGCGAATCAACGCCTCGAGGAGCGTAAGGCGGGCCCCGCCGTCACGGCGGGCCCGGCCGGCCACGTTCAGCGCTCGGCGCCACGTGACCTCGTTCAGGGTGCCCTGCGCGAGAGTCGCACGGGCGACCTCGTTTCCCGACGGATCGCGCGTGACGACGCGGACCGCCGCGAGCCCCGGATAGTTCACGAAGAGATCCCGCGTGGGTTCGCTGAACAGAAAGATGTAGGGCCCCACGCGTGCCCACAGGCTTCCGCCTCGCTGCAGCTGGGCGGAACTCTGGTAGATCGTCACCTCGGCGACGTTGCCGTTGAGCGCGGCTTCATGCCGATACTCGGTCGTGTAGGCGGCGTCGATCTCGGCCTCGGTCGGCAGGGCGAGGTCCTGTGGCGGCTCGCACGCCGTGACCGCGACGCCGACGGCGATGAGGGCCACGCCGCACACGCCCATGCGCCCGCCGCGCCGCCTCATCGCACACCGCCCTCGTCGACGCCCGCCACGGCGCCCGCGACCGGGCGCGGCGCCAGGTGCCGCGCGATCGCGTCCATGGCGCCGGCCAGGGCCGCCGGGTCGTCGAGGTCGCCTGTCGCGCCCTCGACCCCGTACCAGACCACGCGTCCCGTGCGTACGTCCATGAGCGCCGCATTCACCCGGACGCCGGCCGGTGTCTCGTCGCCGGGACCGTGCCGGACCACCGCAACCGGGAGCACCGCCAGGTCGGCCCCCGTGACCGCGCCGAGACGCCGGAGCACGCCGTACACCGGATCTCCAAGCCGCTCGACCTCGGTGCGCAGGAAGACCCCCACGGGCAGCCCTTCGAGCGGCGCGTCGAGAGCCGGCGAGGCACGGAGCGACGCCCGGATCTCGGCTGGAAGGATCCACTCCACCGCAGCGCCCCTGCCCTGGAGGGCGAAGGCCAGCTCCGCGTCGGCGTCGGCGACCGCGCCCTCGCGGAGCTGAAACGGCAATACCATCACCCTCTGCCCGGTCAGGTCGGGTACGTACCCCCTCGCTTCACCCGGGCCGGGCGGCGCCGAGGCGTGCGCACACCCCACGGCGCCGGCCGCGACGGCCCCGAGGGCGCCGGCCACCATGAATCGTGAGATGCGACGGAAGTTGAACATGCGGTCCGAGAGTGCGAGAGCGCCGTGAAATCAGCCTGGAAAGATAGACCGCGCGGACGCGGCGGACCACCCCGTGCGCCGCTCAGTCCGACGCGTTGGAGTCGAGGTCGAGGGCGGCCGAGTTCAGGCAATACCGAAGCCCCGTCGGCGCCGGGCCGTCGGGGAAGAGGTGGCCCAGATGCCCCCCGCATTTCGCGCACAGCACCTCGGTCCGGCGCATGCCGTGGCTCGCGTCGAACTCGGTCGAGACGGCCTCGCGCGAGAGGGGCTCGTAGAACGACGGCCACCCGGTGCCGGAATCGTACTTGGCGTCGGACGAGAAGAGCGGCGCCCCGCAGCCGCGACAGCGGTATACGCCCGGCTCCTTGGTGTTCCAGTAGCGCCCCGAGAAGGGCCGCTCGGTGCCTCTCTGCCGGAGCACACGGTACGCATCGGGGTCGAGCTTCTCGCGCCAATCGTCGGACTCGTTCATGGCCTCCTCTACCCGGAGAGGTTGACATCGTTCGGTCGGTCCTGCCGATTGCCGCTCCCCGAACGTCCATCGAGCACGGAGATCCGCCGCATGTCCGAACGCGCCCGACACCAGGCATGGAGCGACCTCGAGTGGGAAGAGGTCGTGTCCGGCATCCGGCGCCGCATCGTCAACGGCGACGGCATGATGATGGCCCAGGTCTACCTCGACCGTGGCGCCGTCGTACCCCGACACCAGCACGAGAACGAGCAGTTCACCTACATTCTCGAGGGCGCGCTCCGCTTCCGGCTCGGCGAGGCACTCGAGCGCGAGGTCGTGGTCAGGGCCGGCGAGGTGCTCCACATACCCTCGAACGTGCCGCACGAGGCCGAGGCACTCGAAGATACCCTCGACCTCGACGTCTTCCACCCGCCGCGCGCCGACTGGCTCGACGGTACCGACTCGTACTTCCGCGCCCCTCGCGAGGAGCGCTGAGGTGGAGCTGGGGATCACCGGCCGGGTCGCGCTGGTCGGAGGAGCGAGCAGCGGCCTCGGGCGCGCCGTGGCTGCGACGCTCGCCGCCGAAGGGTGCGACCTCGTGCTCAGCGCGCGCACCGAGTCGACGCTTCGCGAGGCCGCCGACGCCATCGCCGGCGCGTCGGGCCGCCGCGTCACCCCGATCGCCGCCGACCTGGCGACCGCCGACGGATGCCGGCGCGTGATCGACGGCGCCCTCGAGGCGTTCGGCCGGGTCGACATTCTGGTGACCAACACCGGCGGCCCGCCGGCCGGACCCTTCGAAGCCCACGACCTCGACCGCTGGCGCCACGCCGAGGCGCTGTTGCTCGAGAGCGTGCTTCACCTCGTGCAGGGTGTCCTGCCGGGCATGCGCGAGCGGGGCTGGGGCCGCATTCTGACGATCACGTCGATCGCGGTGAAGCAGCCGGTCGACGGGCTGATTCTGTCGAACAGCCTGCGCGCGGCCGTCACGGGCCTCGCGCGCACCCTCGCGAACGAGGTGGCCGCCGACGGCGTGACCGTCAACAACCTGATGCCCGGCTACACGCGCACCGAGCGGCTCGAAGATCTCGAGGCGCACATCGCGCGCGAACGCGGCGTCACCGAGGCCGAGGTGCGCGCCGGCTGGGAGCGGGAGACGCCCGCCCGCCGCCTCGGCGAGCCCGAAGAGCTCGCGGCGCTCGCCGCCTTCCTCGCGTCCGAGCGCGCGGCGTACGTCACCGGCCAGTCGATCGCGGTCGACGGTGGCTGGATCCGTTCGCTGCTCTGAGCCACCCCGCACCCCTTCTCCGAGACGTCTCTTGTCCACACGCATCACCGAATCCGACTGGATCTGGCACGACGGCTCGTTCGTGCCCTGGGCCGACGCCAACGTCCACCTGCTGAGCCTCGCCGTGCAGTTCGGCACCTCGGTCTTCGAGGGCATTCGCTGCTACGCCACGCCCCGCGGCCCCGCGATCTTCCGGCTGCCCGAGCACATACGGCGCCTGCGTGACTCGTGCGCCATCTACCGCATGGTGCCCGACCACGACCAGGCCGCGCTCGAAGAGGCGTGCCGCGCGGTCGTGCGCAAGAACGGGCTCGCCGACTGCTACGTGCGGCCGATGGTGCTCCGAGGCTACGGATCGGCGGGCCTCAACCCCGAAGCGTCGCCGATCGAGACCTTCGTCGCGGCGTGGCCGTGGGGCACCTATCTCGGCCCGGACGCCCTCGAGGCGGGCGTCGACGTCTGCGTCAGCTCGTGGCAGCGCGCGGCGCCCAACACCTTCCCGGTCGCGGCAAAGGCCGGTGGGCACTACGTGAACGCCCAACTCATCAAGATGCAGGCGATCGCCGACGGCTACGCCGAGGGCATCGCTCTCAGCCCGAGCGGGCTCGTGAGCGAAGGGTCGGGCCAGAACCTCTTCCTGGTGCGCGGCGGGGTCCTGATCACCCCCTTCCTGGACGGGACCTCGCTGGCCGGCATCACCCGCGACGCGATCGTCCACCTCGCGCGTGACCTGGGGATTCCCGTGCGGGAGCAACACGTGCCCCGGGAATCCCTCTATGTGGCCGACGAGCTCTTCTTCACCGGCACGGCGTCGGAGGTGACGCCGATCCGGAGCGTCGACCG
>CBFGQV010000168.1:0-6524 GCA_965651045.1 uncultured bacterium | reverse complement strand
CCGCTCGACGCCGTTTCAGCCCGGAACCCGAGGCCCGCCATGCTCCGCCCGTCTCTACGCCAGTGCCTGAGCGCGCTCGCCCTTCTCGCTGGCTCCGCCGCGCCCTCGCACGTGGCCGCGCAGGACACACGCCTGCTCCGCCAGCCCACGGCGAGCGCCGCGCAGGTGGCCTTCACCTACGGCGGCGACATCTGGACGGCGCCGCTCGCGGGCGGCCGCGCGCTCCGCATCACGAGCACGCCGGCGGTCGAGTCCGAGCCGCACTTCTCGCCCGACGGGCGGTGGATCGCCTTCACCTCGAACCGGTCGGGCACGCCCGCGGTCTACGTGGTCGCGGCCGAGGGCGGCACGCCTCGGCGGCTGACCTGGTACCCGGCGGCGTCGAACGTTCGCGGCTGGACGCCCGACGGGTCGCGCGTGCTGTACGCGACCTCGCGGGAAACCGCGCCCACGGGGTACGAGCGGCTCTGGACGGTATCCCCCGAAGGCGGCCCCTCGACGCTCCTGCCCGCGCCCTGGGCGCATCGCGGCTCGTACGCGCCCGACGGCGACCGCATCGTGGTCGACCGCATGAGCCGCTGGGACGAGGAGTGGCGTGACTATCGCGGCGGCCAGAACACGCCGCTCACCATTCTGGATCTCGAGACGCTCGACGAAGTGCGCCTGCCGAACGAGCGCACGACCGACACGCACCCGGTCTGGATGGACGACACGATCTACTTCGTGTCGGACCGTGATTTCGCGTACAACGTCTGGGCCTACGACGTGGGTTCGGGGGATCTCCGGCAAGTCACCTCGTACTCGGGGGCCGAGGTCAAGCACCTGACGGGCAACGCCGGCCGCCTGGTCTTCGAGCAGGACGGGTGGCTTCACGAGCTCGATCCGGCGACGGGTGCGGCGCGCCGTATCGACATCGAGGTCGTGGGCGACTTTCCGTGGATGGCCACGCGCTGGGAAGACGTCAGCCAGCGCGCCACCAACGCGTCGCTCTCGCCCACCGGGCAGAGGGCGGTGTTCGAAGCCAGGGGCGAGATCTTCACGGTGCCGGTCGAGCACGGCGACGCGCGGAACCTCTCTCGCTCGACCGGGGTGGCGGACCGCGCGCCGGTCTGGTCGCCCGACGGGGCGTCGGTGGCGTGGTTCTCGGACGACGGCTCGGGCTACGAACTCGTCATCGCGGCGCAGGACGGCACGGGCGCGCGCCGCACGATCGACATCACGCCCTCGGTGATGGCCTGGGAGGTGACCTGGTCGCCCGACGGCAGCCGCATCGCCTTCGTCGACGACGACGTACGTGTGCGCGTGGTCGAGGTGGAATCGGGCGACGTGACGACGGCCGACGCGGGCGGCACGAACCTCGAGCGCGGCTCGATGGGACTCACGTGGTCGCCCGACTCGAAGTGGTTGGCCTACGCCAAGACGCACGCCAACAACTTCCGCCGGGTGGTGGCGTGGAACGTGGACAGCGGCGAGGCGCGGCCCATGACCGACGCGCTCGCCGACGCGACGAACCCGGCGTGGGACCGCGACGGGCGGCACCTGTACTTCCTCGCCAGCACGAACCTCGCGCTCAACTCGGGGTGGGCGAACACCAGCTCGATCCTGGCGGGCGCGCCGACCTACGCGGCCTACGTCATGGTGCTCCGGGGCGACGACCCGACGCCGTTCCCGCTGCGGTCCGACGAGGAAGAGGTCGAGAGCGAGGGCGACGAGGCCGAGGGCGAAGACGCACCCGACGCGCCCGCCGGGCCCCCGGCCGCGGGCGGCGACACCCCCGAGGTCCGCATCGACTTCGACGGCCTCGAGCGCCGCATCATGGCGCTTCCCATGCCGACCCGCCGCTACGGCACGGTCGTGGCCGGCCCCGCGGGGTCGGTCTTCATCGGCGAGTTCGTGCCGAATCAGCCCGGGCTCGAGCTGCACAAGTTCACGCTGAGCGAGCGCGAGGCGTCGAGCTTCGCCCGGGGCGTCTCGGCGGTCTCGGTTTCGAACGACGGCCAGAAGCTGCTCTACCGCTCGGGCCCGAACTGGCACGTGGTGGCGACCGCGCGTCCGCCGGAGCCCGGCTCGGGCCGGCTGGCGCTGAACCTGCGTATGCAGCTCGACCGCGGCGAGGAGTGGCAGCAGATCTTCGACGAGGCCTGGCGGTACGAGCGCGATTTCTTCTACGACCCGGGCATGCACGGCAACGACTGGAACGCCGTACGGGCGCGCTATCGCCCGCTCGTCGAGCACGTGCGGCACCGCGACGACCTGAACTACGTGCTCGATCAGATGAACGGCGAGCTGTCGGTGGGGCACAGCTTCGTCTTCGGTGGGGATTACCCGTCGGTCGACACGACCCGCGTGGGCCTGCTCGGGGCCGACTTCGTGGCCGACGGGGGCCGCTGGCGCATCGAGCGCATCTACACGTCCGAGAGCTGGAACCCGGGCATGTCGGCGCCGCTCGACCAGCCGGGGCTCCGGGCCGACGAGGGCCACTACCTGGTCGGCGTCGAGGGTCGTGAGCTCACGGCCTCGATGGACCCCTACGAGCTGCTCGACGGCACCATGGGTCGGCAGACCGTGCTGCATCTGAACGACGAGCCCTCGATGGACGGGCACTGGACCGTGACCGTCGAGCCGATCGGGTCGGAGTTCGGCTTGCGGCAGCGCGCGTGGGTCGAAGACAACCGGCGCCGCGTCGCCGAGTTGTCGGGCGGCCGGCTCGCCTATGTCTGGGTGCCGAACACGGGCGGCGGCGGGGTGATCTCGTTCGACCGCTACTTCTTCGCGCAGCAGGACAAAGAGGGCGCCGTGATCGACGAGCGCTTCAACGGCGGCGGCAACCTGGACGACTACATGGTCGACTACATGACCCGCGACCTGCGCGCCGCGATCACCAACGAGGTGCCCGACGGCCGGCCGATCATGCTACCGCAGGGCGTGCTCGGTCCGAAGGTCCTCCTGATCAACGAACTCGCAGGATCGGGCGGCGACTACTTCCCGTGGGCGTTCCGGCAACAGCAGGCGGGTCCGTTGATCGGCACCCGCACCTGGGGCGGACTCGTGAAGTCGTCGGTCCACTACGCGCTGGTCGACGGCGGCGCGCTGACGGCGCCCGACAACGCGGTCTTCGACCCCCACAACGGCGTCTTCGTGGCCGAGAACGAGGGCGTGCCGCCCGACATCGAGGTGCTCCAGGACGCGCGCGCCGTGGCCGAGGGGCGCGACCCGCAGCTCGAGCGCGGTGTCGCCGAACTGCTGCGCATGCTGAACGAGAATCCCCGGCCCGAGGTGCAGGTGCCGCCGTTCCCCCGCCCGTCGCGGCCGGGCGGGGGCGGCTGAGCGCGCGGCCCGGCTACTCGGCCCGCATCGCGCGCACCGGGTCGACCCGCATCGCGCGGCGTACGGGCACCCACGAGGCCACGAGCGTGAGCGCGCCGATCGCGACGGCGGCGAACGCGTAGGAGCCGGCACGCCCTCGGTCGAGTCCGAACAGCTGGCTCGAGAGCAGGTCGAGCCCGAGCTCGGCGAGCAGCCCGCCGGCGAGCACCCCGGCGAGCGCGGCCAACGCGCTGGCACGGAGCGCCAACCGCCCGATCCGGCCCCGGTCGGCGCCCAGCGCCATGCGAATGCCGATCTCGCGGGTCCGTTGCCCCACGACCTGGCTCACGACGCCGTAGAGGCCCACGCCCGCGAGTGTCAGGGCGAGCACGGTGAAGAGCGAGACGAGGGTGGAGGCGAAGCGCTCGTGAGCCAACGTACCGGCGAGGTGCACGTCCATGGTCGCCATGTCTTCGAGCCGCGCGTCGGGAAAGTGGGCCCGGACCGCGTTCCGTACCGCGCTCGTCACCATGGCGAGATCGGCACCGGGCGCGATTCGCACGAAGTACGTGCGCTCCGGGCTCGGGTAGTCGACGCCCAACGGGGTGTAGAACTGGAGCGCCTGCTGCGGCCGGTCACCGGCCAGGCCGACCATCGCGACGTCGTTGGTGACCCCGATGACGGTCCACCAGTCGCCCGCCTCACCGATACGCATGCGGCGGCCGACGGGATCGGTGTCGCCGAAGAACTCGCGCGCGGCACCCTCGCCCAGGACGGCGACCCGGCTGTCGCGACGCAGTTCGTCGACCTCGAAGGCACGGCCCGACACCAGCGCCTGTCCCAGTGCCTCGAAGTAGTCGGCGTCGACGCTCGGGCCGTGAAGGACCCGGGTTTCCTCGGTCGCCGCGCGTCCTTCGACCTCGATGGTGCCGAAGAACACACTGGCCGCCGCGGGCCGTCCGTTGGCGAGCGCGACCCGTTCTACACCGGGCAGGGCCGCGAGGCGCTCCTGGACCAACGCATGGACGGGCGCCGCCGGGTTGCCGTCGTCGAATCGCCAGGCGGGCGGCAGCACCTGAACGGTGAGTGCCCGGTCGGCCTCGAATCCCGGATCTGCGCGGCCCAGATCGGCGAAGGCGCTCAGGACGATGCTCGCACCCACCACGAGCGCGAACGAGAGCGCCACCTCGGCCGAGACCAGGCCCCACCGCAGCCGGTTTCCGTCCCTGGCTTCGGCGTCGGATCGGGCACCCCCACGAAGCGAGCCGGCGAACTCGCGGCGCGATCGCAGGGCGGGAGCGAGGCTGAAGAGCAGGCTCGCCAGGAAGGTCAGCACCAGGCCGAACGCAAGGACACGGCCGTCGAGCGTCATGCGGTCCAGCGCGTCGAGCGCCGGCGGCCGCAGGGCCTGGAGGCCGCGGATTCCCGCGAACCCCAGGCCGAGTCCCAGAGCTCCGCCGAGTGCTCCGATGGTCAGGCCCTCGAACACCAGTTGGCGTGCCAGGCGGGCGCGCCCGGCGCCCAAGGCCGCACGGACCGCGGTTTCGTGGCGACGCCGGAACGCTCGACCGATCAGGAGATTCGAGACGTTGGCGCACGCGACCAGCAGCACGACCGAGACCGCCACGAGCAGCAGGGGCAGCGTGTCCTGGAGCCGTGCGGAGACCATGTCGCTCAACCGACGGGGTGCTCCGGTGACCTCGACGCCTCCGACGTCGATCGGTACCGCGAGACGCGCCTGGGCGGCCTCGATGTCCACGCCCTCGCGTAGCAGGCCGATGGCGAGCGCAGGCCGGTCGGTCGGAAGGGGGGTCCAGAGGTCGACGTCGGTCACACCGAAGGTCAGCAGAGGAGTGTCGGGCGGCATGACGCCGATGATGGTCCACGGTTCGCCGTCCAGATCGAGCGATCGTCCGATCACATTCGGATCGCCTCCGAACCGCCCCGTCCACACGCCGTGTCCGATCAGCAGAACGTTGGCCTCCGTGCGGAGCTCGTCGTCGGTGAAGCTCCTACCGAGAACGGGAGTGCGGCCGGCGAATGCGTGGAACGACGGTTGAATCAGTCCCACCGACATCGCGGTGGGCTCGACGCCGTCGACCAGGGTCATCGAGCGGGTTCCCATCGGCTCGATGCGCTCGAAGACATCGGTCATGCCGCTCCACGCGTCGACCTGCGCGCGCGTCGGCGTCCTGAGCGCGCCCGAGTTGCCGATCGGCGTGAACAGGGCCACCATGCGGTCCGCGCCCTCGTAGGGGATCGGCCTCAAGACCACGGCCTCGAGCGTGGAGTAGATCGTGGTCGTCGCACCGACGCCGAGTGCGAGCGTGAGCGCCGCGAACGTCGTGAAGACGGGCTGCCGCATCACCGAGCGCCATGCGTGGCGCAGATCGTCGATCCATCCCCTCATCGTCACTCCCTCCATCGTCGTCCACCCAACGGGGCCGGGCCGTGTGCCCGACCCCCTTCCGTCAAGTCGGAGCCGCCGCCCCGTGGTGGCCAGGTCCCACGCTTCCCGCACCCAGAGAGCTGCTCGACCCGTTCCGGTGGAGTGGTGCTCGAGCGCCTCTCGGAACGCGGCCTCCATGTCGTCGCCGTGGCGCCGCCGGAACGCCTTCGGCAGGCAGAGCCGCCTGAGAAGGCGGTGCGCTCGGCTCACGAGTTCACGAGCTCGCGTCGAGAAGGGGGTCTCCCGCCGGTCCGAGCCGCCGAGCCCGGGCGATGCGCAGCACGTCGAGCATGCGCGCGGCCTCGGCTCGCGCCACTGCGCGCCCCCGATCGGTGAGGCGGTAGCTCTTCCGACGCCGATCCGCGTCGTCGCCCGCGGCGCCCTCGGTCTCGTCGATCAGGCCGTCGTCCATCAACCGCTCGAGCGCGGCATAGAGGCTGCCGGTACCGGGCTTGAGCCCGCCCCCACTCTCGGCCTCGATGCGCTGCATGAGTGCGTATCCGTGGCAATCCTCGTCGGCGAGCGCCAGAAGAATCGCCATGGTCAGCGGCGTCAGGGGGATCTTCGGGTCGGATTGTCTCGCCATGGCCGCTCCAGGTCGTCCGCGCCTTATGTCGATCATCGGAATAGTCCGACGAGCGGAATATGAAGCCTGGTGGGTGAGGGGTCAAGGTGGCTGACCACGCAGCCCTCGCGGTCGCATCTGGTGTGGTGGCCCCCGCCGACTGAGCCGCCCGCGGTCAAAGGCGGCTGACAATGCAGCCTTCGC
>CBFGQV010000167.1:0-6538 GCA_965651045.1 uncultured bacterium | reverse complement strand
CTCCTGCACAGGGCCGCGCAGTCGTACTTCCTGCTCATGGAAGAGGAGTACGTCGCGGGCATTCCCTCGCTGCACCAACGGAGAAGCTGATGACCCCGACGACCCCCGACGCGAGCGCGGCGATGCGCGACCTCGAAGAGCGGCTCCGCAGCCGAATGAACGTGCTCGAGGCGCAGCACGCGCGCACGCGCGGGCACCTGCGCCTCATGACCTTCGCGCTGCTCGGCCTGGTCGCGATTCTGGGTGCGGTCACGCTCGCGCCGGGGCTGATCGGGGCCGTGCGCTCCGGCGACGTCGCCGAGTTCCAGGCGATCCGGCTGATCGACGCGACGGGCACGGTCCGGGGCGAGTGGGGCATCGACGACGACGGTGCCAACCGGCTCAGCCTCTTCGACCAGCAGGCGCGCCCCCGGCTGAACCTCTCGGTGCTGGCCAGCGGCTTTCCGGGGCTCGCCCTCGTAAACGACGCAGGCCAGCGGCGCGCCGTGCTCGGCATGCTGTCGGACCAGACCACGTCGCTCGTCATCGCCGACGGACGGGGCACGCCCCGCGCGGTGCTCGGCCTCACGGCCGACGACGCGGCGAACCTCGTCCTTGCCGACGCCGACGGCGTGAGCCGGCTGGGCATGGGGCTCGAGCGAGACGGCACGGGCACCGTCATGATGCCCGACGAATCGACGACGGTCCCCCCCGCGGGCTCCGGAGACAGCGGCAACGTGCCCTGACCCGGACATCCCCCTCTTTCGAACCGGACGACGACCATGGACACGGCCACACAGACCTCGCGCGAAGCACCGATGCTTCACTACCGCGACCCGGCCCCCCCGGCGGCCGAGGGCACGCCCACCGAGGACCACTCTGTCGGCGCGCGCTTCCTGAAGGGGCTGACCCGCGCGATTCTGGCGGTGGTGCTCGGCGTCTGGGCGCTCGTCGGGCTGGTCTTCTGGATTCCCCTCATGGTGCGCACGATGGTCCGGTTCTCGGTGTCGCTGGTCCAGGCCACGCTCGACGGCGAGCGCCCGACCGAGGCCGCCCGAACGCTGCAGGACTCCGTGAGCTTCTACCAGCGCGGGTTCCGCGTGGCCATCGAGGCCATCGAGGGCGGGCCGATTCCCGAGCGTCGGGGGCGCCACCCGATCCACGGCCAGCGGCTCTTTCGCGAGCTGCTCTGGGCGTTGGTGATCTGGTACCTGATCATGATTCCCCTGAATCTCGCGTGGTCGCCGTTCGAGCTGTGGAGCTGGATCACCGCGTGGCCGTGGGGCAACTGGTTCGACACGGCCATCGATGGCTTCTGGGCGTTGATCTACGGCTGAGGGGCCCCACGCGAACCGATCGCCCGGCCCGAGGTATCAGGGGCGTGAACCTTCCCCGCCCCCGCCGACTCGTCCTCGCCGCGGCCGCCCTCGCGATCGCCGCCATCAGCGTCACGGTGACCGGTTGCTCGCCGATCTACGTGATCCGGGCGGGTATCGCCGAGGCGAAGATCCTGGCCGGACGTCGCCCACTTGCCGAGGTCATACTCGACCCGGCCACCGACGCGCGTACGCGTGGACTGCTCACGATCGCGGCCGAGGCTCGGCTCTTCGCGCGCGATTCGCTCGGGCTCGACGTGGGCGACAGCTATACGAGCTTCACGCAGCTCGACTCCGACACGCTGGCGCTCGTGCTCTCGGCGGCCTACCGCGACCGCCTCGTACCCCGCACGTGGTGGTTCCCAATCGTGGGGCGCGTGCCCTACCGCGGCTTCTTCGACCACGACCAGGCGCTCGCCGAAGAGGCGTCGCTCGCCGACGAGGGCTTCGACACGCTGCTCCGGCCCACGGCGGCGTTCAGCACGCTCGGATGGTTCGCCGACCCCCTGCTCTCGTCGCTGCTCGGGCGCGACGACGTGGAACTCGCCGAGACCGTCATACACGAGCTGTCGCACAACCACCTCTTCGTGCCCGGCCAGGTGCAGTTCAACGAGAGCTTCTCGACCTTCGTCGGGCGCGCCGGCGCGGCCGAGTTCTTCTGCCGGCGCGAGGGCGGGGGGCCGGACACGCTCAAGTGTGAACGCGCCCGGGCGCGGTGGCGCGACGCGCAACGCTACAGCCGCTTCCTCGACGGCCTCGTGGCCGACCTCCAGGCGGTCTACGACGATGCCGCCCTCGACTACGACGCCAAGCTCGCCACCCGCGAGGCGGTCTACGAACGCCACCGACAGCGCTTCGAGGCCGAGGTCGCCCCCACCTTCGAGTCGCTCCGTTTCGGGGGATTCCTTCAACGGCCCCTGAACAACGCGGTCCTGCTCGGCCAGATGCGCTACTACCACCGGTTGCCCGACTTCGAGGCGCTCGCCCGCGAAGCCGGCGGCGTACGGGCCGCCGTCGAGCGGCTCGCTGCTTCCGCCCCGGACGCCGACGACCCGTTCGCGCTGCTGCCGGCCGGGACGCCTCTGCCCGCGAATCCCCCTGGCCCGTGAGCGGTCGCGGCTACCACACCACGTCGCGCATCGCCGCACCGCCCGCCCTCGTCTGGCGTGTGCTGACCGATTTCGCCGCCTACCCGGAGTGGAACCCTCTCATCGCGAGCGCGCGCGGCGAACCCGGACCGGACCGTCGCATCGTGGTCGACGTGAAGCCGCTCGGCCGCACCTACCGGCCGCGCATCACGGTGTGGGAGCCCCCTCGCCGCCTCGCATGGACGTCGTGGGAAGTGCTGCCGTTCCTTCTCACCTCGGTGCACTACTTCCGCCTCGATCCGACCCCCGACGGGGGCACCGCGCTCCAGCACGGCGAACGATTCCGGGGCGTGGCGACGCCGCTGCTCCGGCGCTTCCTGATGGACCGCATGCACCAGGCTTTCGTCCACCACGACCTGGCCCTCAAGCAGCGGGTGGAGGAACTCCGGGGATGAGCGGCGTTGTTCCCACCCGCCGGCTCCGATAGCTTTTCGGTTTCGTCCGGGCCCGACGGCGGTCGAAGGTGCCAGGACGTGTCCGGACCACAGGACCCGACAATTCCGATGAGCCGAGAAGGTACGCCCTACGTTCCCTCCGAGGTGGAGGGGCGCTGGCAGCAGACGTGGGAGGAGCGGGGCACCAACCGCTTCACCGTCGACGAGCTGCGCGCCGCCGAGGATCCGTTCTACAACCTGATGATGTTTCCCTACCCCTCGGCCGAGGGGCTTCACGTCGGAAACATCTACGCGTTCACGGGCGCCGACGTGCACGGGCGCTATCAGCGGCTGCTCGGTCGGCAGGTCTTCGAGCCGATCGGCTTCGACGCCTTCGGCATTCACTCGGAGAACTTCGCGCTCAAGGTCGGCGTCCACCCCATGGACCTGATTCCGCGCAACGTGGCGAACTTCACCCGCCAGCTGCGCCGCATCGGGGGCATGTTCGACTGGACGCACACGGTCGACACGACCGATCCCGCCTACTACAAGTGGACCCAGTGGGTCTTCCTGAAGCTCTTCGAGGCGGGGCTCGCCACGCGCAAGGAGGCGCCGGTCAACTGGTGCCCGTCGTGCATGACCGTGCTGGCCAACGAACAGGTGATCGGCGGGCGGTGTGAGCGCTGCGACACGCCCGTCGAGCAACGCCGCATCGCGCAGTGGTTCTTCGAGATCACCCGGTACGCCCAGCGGCTGCTCGACAACCTCGAGACGATCGACTGGTCCGAGACCACGACCAAGGCGCAGCGGAACTGGATCGGCCGCAGCGAGGGTGCGGAGCTCGCCTTTCCCGTTCTCGGCGTGCCCGACGCCGGCGAAACGCCCGCGCCGGTCGACCCCGAGAGCGTGCGCGCCGTCGATGAAGGGCGCATGATTCGCGTCTTCACGACGCGTCCCGATACGCTCTTCGGCGCCACCTTCATGGTGCTCGCGCCCGAGCATCCGCTGGTCGACCGGCTCACCGCGCCCGAGCGGCAGGGCGAGGTCGAGCGCTACCGCGCCCAGGCCCGCCAGATGGACCTGGTCGCGCGGCAGAAGACCGACAAGACCAAGACCGGCGTCTTCACGGGCGGCTACTGCCGGAACCCCGCGACCGGCGAAGCCATGCAGGTCTGGATCGCCGACTACGTGCTGATGGACTACGGCACGGGCGCGATCATGGCGGTGCCGGGCCACGACGAGCGCGACTTCGAGTTCGCGACCGAGTTCGGGCTGCCGATCCGGCGCGTGGTCGCGGGCGAGGGCGCCGACGCCGACACGCCCCTCGACGAGGCCTTCACGGGCGAGGGCGCGCTGGTCAACTCCGGAGCCTTCGACGGACAACCGAAGGCCGAGGCGATTCGCGCCATCACCGAGTGGGTGGGCGAGCGCGGGCTCGGCGAGCTGCGCGTGAACTTCCGACTCCACGACTGGTGCATCTCGCGCCAGCGGTACTGGGGCCCGCCGATTCCGATCGTGCACTGCGACGCGTGCGGCCCGGTGCCCGTACCGGAGTCCGAACTGCCCGTCGTGCTGCCGCGGGTCGAGAACTTCAAGCCCGACGACACGGGCGTCTCGCCGCTCGCGCGCGTCGAGGAGTGGTACCGCACGAGCTGTCCCGCGTGCGGCGCCGACGCGCGCCGGGAGACCGACGTCTCGGACACTTTCCTGGACTCGGGCTGGTACTTTCTGCGCTACCCGTCGACCGACTTCGACGACCGGCCCTTCGACGCCGAGATCACGAAGCGCTGGCTGCCCGTCGACACCTACATCGGTGGCAACGAGCACGCGGTGCTCCACCTGATGTACAGCCGCTTCCTCACCATGGTGCTGCACGACCTGGGGCACCTGGACTTCGAGGAGCCGTTCACCCGCTTCCGCGCCCACGGCCTGATCATTCGCGAGGGCGCGAAGATGTCGAAAAGCAAAGGCAACGTGATCGTGCCCGACCCGATCATCGAGGAGTACGGGGCCGACACCTTCCGGCTCTACCTGATGTTCCTCGGCCCCTTCGAAGAGGGGGGGGATTACCGGGACGAAGGCATTCAGGGCCCCTACGGCTTCCTGCACCGCCTGTGGGACACCGTCGTCTCGAGCACCGACGCGACGCCCGATGAAGACGTCGAACGCAAGCTGCACCAGACCATCGCCCAGGTCACCGCGCAGCTCGCCGGGCTCCAGTACAACACGGCGATCGCCGCGCTCATGGAGTACCTGAACGTGGTGCGAAGCGGCGGCCGGACTGCGGCGCGGGCCGAGGTCGAGCCGCTCGTGGTCCTGGTCGCGCCGTTCTGTCCGCACATCGCCGAGGAGCTCTGGGCACACCTGGGCCACGAGGGCAGCGTGTTCGACGGGGGCCACTGGCCGGTGCACGACCCCGACAAGGCCCGCGAGAGCGCGGTACAGGTGGCGGTCCAGGTGAACGGCAAGCTGCGAGGTACGGTGACGCTGCCGCTCGGCGCCGACGCTGGCCAGGCCGAGGCCGCGGCGCGCCAGGACGACAACGTGACGCGCCACCTCGACGGCGCGACCGTCCGCCGTGTGATCCATGTCCAGGACCGACTCATCAACTTCGTGGTGACCCCATGACCGACGTAGCGACCGACCTCGACCGCCTCGCCATCGACGCCGTACGCGTCCTCTCGATGGACGCGGTCCAGCGCGCGGACTCGGGCCACCCCGGCACGCCGATGGCGCTCGCGCCGATCGGGTACCTGCTCTTCACGAAGGTGCTCCGCCACGACCCTGCCGCGCCGGATTGGGTCGACCGTGACCGGTTCGTGCTGTCGTGCGGTCACGCGTCGATGTTGCTCTACAGCCTCCTGCATCTGAGCGGCTACGACCTCGGGCTCGACGAGTTGAAGGACTTCCGCCAGTGGGGCTCGCGCACGCCGGGCCACCCCGAGTACGGGCACACGCCGGGCGTCGAGACCACGACCGGCCCGCTCGGTCAGGGCGTCGCCAACAGCGTGGGCATGGCCCTCGCCGAGCGTTGGCTCGCGGCGCGGTTCAACCGCCCCGGCCACGAGATCGTCGACCACCGCACGATCGCGCTGTGCTCGGACGGCGACCTGATGGAAGGCGTGAGCCACGAGTCGGCCGAGCTCGCGGGCCACCTGGGCCTCGGCAAGCTCACCTGGATCTTCGACGACAACCGCATCACCATCGAGGGCAGCACCGACCTCGCGACCTCGACCGACCAGGCCGAGCGCTTCCGCGGCTACGGCTGGCACGTGCTCGAGGTGGACGACGGCAACGATCTCGAGGCGCTCGAGGCCGCGCTGGCCGAGGCCGAGCGCGAGACCGAGCGGCCGACCCTGATCGTCATGCGCACCGTCATCGCGTGGGGTAGCCCCTCCAAGGCAGGTACCGCAGCCGCCCACGGTGCACCCCTCGGCGACGACGAGGTCCAGGACACGAAGCGCAACCTCGGCTACCCGTCGCTCGAGCCGTTTCACGTACCGACCGAAGCCCTCGAACACTGGCGACGCGCACGAACGCGCGGCGCCGAACTGAGCGAGGCCTGGACGGCGCGCTGGGCCGCGTATCGCGACGCACATCCGGAGCTGGCGGCGGAGTTCGAGCGCACGGTCGTGCGCCGCGAGCTTCCGGGGGATTGGCG